>CANJXD010000059.1 GCA_947478535.1 Acetobacteraceae bacterium | reverse complement strand
TCGGCGCGAAGGTGGATGCCATCACCGATGCGATCAGCGCGGTGGTTTCGGCGAAGGACAGCAAGGTCTGGGGCTATACGAACGTCTATCTCGAAGGCGATCGCGCCTTCGGCCGCGCGCAGGAAGTCAATCTCGGTGACCTGACGGCGGATGCGAACATGTTCAAGGCCATGCGCGCCCTGGGTGACGGCATGGTCGGCTCGCTCAAGAACGGTGGTGGCATCCGCGCCTCGATCGGCGCGATCGACGAGGACGGCGCGAAGGTCGCCCCCGGGGCCAATCCGCTGACAGGCAAGCCCGCCGGGGCGATCTCGACGCTCGATATCGAGAACGCGCTGCGCTTCGACAACAAGCTGATGGTGTTCGACACGACGGCGGCCGGCCTCAAGGCCATCCTCGAATTCTCGGCCGGGCTTCCGGCCGGGAATGGCGGGTACATGCAGATTGGCGGCATGCGGGTTTCCTTCGATCCTGACAATGCCGTGGGCAGCAAGGTGGTGAATGTCGCCATGGTCGGCCTCAATGGCGAGATCCTGGCACGTGTCGTGGAGAACGGCGTTGTCAGCACTGATGCGCCAGCGACGATCAGCATGGTGGCGCTGAGCTTCAACGCCCAGGGTGGGGACGGCTATCCCATCAAGGCCAATGCCTCCAACTTCCGCTTTCTCCTCACCGACGGCACGCTCAGCGCGCCGATCGACGAGGCGTTGGATTTCACCGCCGCGGTGAACGTCCCGGCGAGCGCGATGGGTGAGCAGCAAGCCTTGCAGCAGTATCTGCGGAGCGCGCATGGCACGCCCGCGAAGGCCTATGGCCAGATGGATACGCCTGCGTCTGGAGACCTTCGCATCGAGAACCTGAACGCCCGCGCCACGGATAATGTGTTCGATGGCAAGTCGCTTGAGGGCAACTCGGGCGCCAACCGGCTGCTCGGAGGGGTTGGCGACGACACCCTTCTCGGCCAGGGCGGCAATGACCGTCTTTTCGGCGGCGCCGGCGACGATAGCCTCGATGGTGGCGCTGGCAACGACGCGCTGACGGGCGGCACTGGCCGGGACATGCTGCTCGGTGGCGAGGGTGCCGACCGCCTGCTCGGCGAAGCGGGTGCCGATACCCTGCAGGGGGGTGCCGGTGCCGATGTGATGTTCGGTGGCGCGGGCGCGGATGTCTTCCGCTTCACCAGCCTTTCCGACAGCGCCTCGACCGCGCAGGATCGCGTCTCCGACTTCTCGCTGGCGGATGGTGACCTCATCGACCTCTCCGCGATCGACGCCGATGCGATCGCGGCTGGCGACCAGATGCTGAACTTCGTGGGCGCCGGTGCCTTCACGGGGGGTGGCATCGGTTCCGTCCGCGTGCGCCAGGTCGGGCAGAACACCGTCATCTTCGTCGATGAAGGGAATGGCGGTGCGGCGGAGATGATCATCCGTCTGAACGGGATCGTTGCCCTGCAGGCTGATGACTTCATCCTCTGATCCCGATGCGTTGACATGAACCAGGCGGCCAACAGGTTGCCTGGGTCATGGGTAGCGCAACCGTGAGCCACCCTGCCGGGATCGCCGGTAGGGCTGGAGGGATCGCGGGACGGGGGGACATGGTCTGGAGCATCGGGTCGGCAAGTGCCCGCCCGACCAGTTGCGCCGAGCCCTGCGTAGTTTCCGAGGCTACGCGGCCGAAGATCACGCGGGGTATCGTGATGGCTCGGCCCGCGATGGTGCGATCCCGCGTCGCGCGCGGCCCCGGATCGGACACGCATGTTCAAGCAAATCCTGCTGCCGGCCACCGGCGACGCCGCCGATACCGTGGTGTTCGAGACGGCGCTTGCCGCCAGCCTCGGGACGACGGCGCATCTCGGCTTCCTGCATGTGCGGCAGGACCCGGTAACCGCGGCGGCTGGCATGGCCGGCGACGCCATGGATGGCGGCTATGGCGTCAGCCTGCTGATGGAGACGATCGAGCACGACGACAAGGTTGCGGAGGCTGCGGCGCGCGCCGCCTTCGGTCGCTTCTCCGCGGCCCCGAGGCTGGGCCTGGTCACGGCCTCGCTGACCGTCGAGACCGGCGATGAGGCTACCCGCCTCGTCGAGCATGGGCGCACCGTCGACCTTGTCGTGCTGGGCCGTGCGCGGGGTAGCGAGGCGGTGGCGCTTGGGCGCTTGCAGGCGGTGCTGGGCGGTATCGGCCGACCCTTGCTGATCGCCGGCAAGCGCTGTCCGACGGCGCTGCTGGACACCATTGTCATCGCCTGGAAGGACACGGCAGAGGCGGCACGTGCTGTGGGCGCCGCGATGCCCTTCATCGCCCGCGCCGGCCGCGTGGTGGTGATGACCGTTGGCGAGGAGGCCGCGCCCGACAGCCCGCCCTGGGATGACAGCGGCGCCTCCCGAGACCGACTGGTGGCGACATTGCTGCGCCACAACGCGCAGGTCAGCGCCTGGCGCGTGCCGGTCGGCGATGCCGCGCCGGTGGAGGCGCTGCTCGCGGCGGCGGCTGAGGCGCGCGCCAGCCTGCTGGTGATGGGCGGATATGGCCATGGCGAGCTGCGCGAGATGGTGTTCGGCGGCTTCACCCGCAGCGTATTGGGTGGGGCGGCCATGCCCGTGCTGATGATGCATTGAGCATGCCTCCTGCAGCGGCGGTCGTGCCAAGTGCAGCCCGCGATGGCAGGCTGACCCGCATCGCCGCGCAGTGGCGCTGGCTGCTGCTTGTCATACCGCTGCTGATCCTGGGGGCTGCCTTCGGCCCTGGGCTGGTGCTGGGGCCGATCCTTGTTCCCACGCCAGTCGTGCGCGGCACGCTGTTGCGCAGCGTCGTTGCCACGGGGCGGGTCACCACGCCCTACCGCGTGGCGGTCGGCAGCCAGATCACCGGCACTGTCGCGGATATTCCGGTACGCGAAGGGCAGGCTGTGGCCCTCGGCCAGGTGCTGGTCCGGCTCGAGGCCAGTGAACTGCAGGCCGGCCTCGCGCAGGCGCAAAGTGCTGTCACCCAGGCGGAAACGCAGTTACGGCATCTGCATGATGTGACGTTGCCGGTCGCCATCCGCACGCTGGCGCAATCCGAGGCCACTTTGCTCAACGCGCAGCGCCAGTTCTCCCGCAGCGAGCAGTTGCAGGCGAGCGGCTTCGCGACGCGGGCCGCCCTCGATGAGGTGCGTGTCGCGCGCGATGTCGCCGAAGCGCAGATGGAAGCCGCGCGCATCCAGCTTGCCGGGAACACGCCGGGCGGCACGGACGAGGTTCTGGCGCAATCCGTGCTGACCCAGGCGCGGGCCACCCAGCGGGCGGCGCAGGCGCGGCTGGAATACGCGACCATCGCCGCTCCCGTTGCCGGTACGCTGATTGCGCGCAGTGTGGAACGCGGCGACGTGGTGCAGCCGAACACGCCTCTGATGACGCTGTCGCCGGCCATCGCGCCGCAGCTGGTGGTGCAGATCGATGAGCGCAATCTGGGATTGATCGCGCTCGGCCAGGTGGCGCTCGCCTCGGCCGATGCCTATCCGCAGGCGCACTTCACCGCACGCGTCGCCTACATCAACCCCTCCGTTGACCCGCAGCGCGCGGCCGTCGAGGTCAAGCTCGACGTGACCGAACCACCGACGATACTGCGGGAGGACATGACCGTCTCGGTGGACATCACAGTGGCGGAACGCACGGGCGTCCTGATCCTGCCGCTCGCGACCATCCGGGACCCGTCCGGCGCGGCCTGGGTCCTCCGCATCGAGAACGGCCATGCGCGGCGCGTGGCGGTGCGCCTCGGCTTGCGGGGTGCACGCGCGGCGGAGATCGTGGAGGGGCTGGGCGAGGGTGACCGCGTTCTGCCCTCCACCGCACCCGTTGCCGAGGGTGGGCGGGTGCGAACACCATGATCCGCTGGCTGCCCTTCGAGGGCATCGCCGCACTCCGCTTCATGCGCGAAGGCTGGATCCAGACCATCTTCATCCTGGTCGGCGTCTCGCTCGGTGTGGCGGTGACCGTGTTCGAATCCTCGGTGCTGACTGGCGTGCAGGCGAATTTCCTGCGCCGTGTGCTGACCAGTCAGGCGCATATCGTTCTGCTGCCGCCCGATGAGGTCGCCCGCCCGCTCCGTGCAGGCCCGGGCATCGTCCAGGATGCAACGCTGCAACGCCCCAACCAGCGCCTCCGCTCGATCGACCAATGGCAGACCATCCGGGAAACCGTCGCCGCCACGCCAGGTGTGCGCGTCATCGCCTCCGTTGCCGCTGGCGCGGCGCTGGCGGTGCGCGGTGACGCGACAGCAGCGATCTCCATCATCGGTGCCGAGCCGGCGGACTACTTCAGCATTGTCCGCGTCCCCGACTACATCGTTGCGGGGGCGCTGCGCCTGACCAGCGAGGATATCCTGATCGGCACAGACCTCGCCATTCTGCTTGGCGTGGCGGTGGGGGACCGGCTGGTGGTCACGGCCCGTTCGGCGACGTCGCGCTCGCTCACCATCGCTGCCATCTTCGACCTCGGCAGCAAGGGGGCCAATCTGCGCACGACCTTCGTCGCCTTCCGCACCGGCCAAAGCCTGCTCAACCTCGCGGGTGGCGTGACCAGCCTGGAGATCGCGGTGCAGGATGCCTTCACCGCGGAGACGATCGCGCAGGACCTCGCGGCTCGCACTGGTGTGCGCGCTGACAGCTGGATCAAGACCAACGCGCAATTCTTCACCGCCGTTCAGGCACAGAACACCTCCAACATCGTGATCAGCGCCGCGGTGGCGCTCTCGGTTGCCTTCGGCGTGGCGAGCGTGCTGGTCGTCTCTGTCGTGCAGCGCGGGCGTGAAATCGGCATCCTGCGCGCGATGGGTGCGCGGCGTGGGCAGGTGCTGGTCGTCTTCCTCATCCAGGGTGGCGCGATGGGTGTTCTCGGGGCCGTGCTGGGCTCCCTGATGGGGGCTGGCCTGCTACTGATCTGGCACGATCAGGTGCGCCAGACCGATGGGGCGGAGCTGTTCCCCTTCATCCTGGACCCGCTGCTGATCGGCGGCACGATCGTCTTTGCCGCCGTGGTCGGCGTGCTGGCCGGCATGGCACCGGCGATGCAGGCGGCGCGGCTCGACCCGGCGGTGGCGATCCGTGGTTGAGCCCGCGCTGTTCCTGGGCGGGATCCGGAAATCCTTCAGCATCGGCAGCCCCGCCGAGGTGGAGATCCTGCACGGCATCGACATCACGCTGGAGCGCGGCGCCTTCTGCGCGTTGATTGGCCCGTCCGGATCGGGCAAGTCCACCTTGCTCAACATCATCGGGCTGCTGGACCGGCAGAGTGCGGGGCGGCTGGCGATAGGCGGGCAGGACACGCTGGGCCTCGATGATGCGGCTCTCACACGTTTGCGCGGGCGCAGTATCGGCTTCGTGTTCCAGGCGCATAATCTGATCCCCGCCTTCACGGCGATCGAGAATGTGATGATGCCCCTGTTGCTCGACCGCGGCTGGCCGGATGCCGCGATGCGCGCTTCGGCCGAAGCGCTGCTTGAGCGCGTGGGCATGACACGCTGGCGTGATGCGCGCGTGGCCAATCTCTCGGGAGGTCAGGCGCAACGCGTCTCCATCGCCCGCGCCCTGGTGATGAACCCGGTGCTGGTGTTGGCGGATGAGCCGACGGGAAACCTCGACACGGCGTCCGCCGATGGCGTCTTCGACATGATGCACGCGATGAACCAGGAACAGGGCATGACATTCCTTATCGTCACGTATGATCCGCGGCTCGCGAAGCGCTGCGGGCGCATCATCGAATTGGTGGATGGGCGGGTGATTGGAAGCGCCGGATGATGCGCTGGCGGGATCGGAATGGCGAAGCGGCATCCGCGGAATTCAGCACCGCGACTGCGTAGTTTCCGACCCTGCCTTGGTGGCGAGGAGCGCGCCTAGGGTGCCGGCGAATGAGCAGCGTCGCTCATCGCGCTGCGCGCCGAGCAAGGACCCCCCTATGCCCAATGACACCCGCCTGCAGCAGGCCGTTCTGTCCGAGTTGAACTGGGATCCGAGCGTCGATTCCGCCCATATCGGCGTCACCGCGAAGCGTGGCGTCGTGGCCCTGATGCGCCGTATCGCCACCTACGGCCAGAAGCAGGCCGCCGAAGCCGCCGCCCGCCGCGTCAAGGGTGTGGCCGCCGTCTCCATCCCGCGCGATGCGGTGCAGGTGAGGGTGGAGAAGGGCTGGGCAACGCTCACCGGCCAGGCGGACTGGTATTACCAGAAGAGTGCGGTGGAACAGGAAATCCGTCGGCTGTTCGGCGCTGGGCCGCGTTGTCCCGCGTGATCGGGATGGCGTGGCCAGAGCCCATTATTCCCCTACTTCCTCAGGAGATTTCCATGGAAAAGACCGACACGGTCGTCGCCGTCTTCAACGAGCATGCGGCGGCCGACGCCGCGATCAAGCAGCTTGCAGGTGCCGGCTTCGCGCTGAAGCAGTTGAGTGTCGTGGGCAAGGGCTACCATACCGAGGAGAAGGTGGTCGGATTCTACAACACCGGTGACCGCATCCGCTTCTGGGGCACCCGTGGCGCGGTGTGGGGCGGCCTGTGGGGCTTGTTCTTCGGTGGGTTGTTCATCACCGTACCTGTGGTCGGGCCGCTGGTCATTCTCGGCTATGTGGCGGCGGCGGCGGTCATGGCGATCGAGAATGCGGTGGTGCTTGGCAGTCTCTCCGCGCTCGGTGGCGCGCTGTTCAGCATCGGCATCCCGAAGAACAGCGTGCTGGAATACGAGGCCGCGGTGAAAGCGGATGGTTTCCTCGTCATGGCGCATGGTACGGCCGAGGAAGCCGCGCGTGCAAAGGCCATTCTCGGCACCATCAAGCCCGCACGCCTCGACACGCATGGCAATGCAAAGCTCGTGCTGCCTGAGGTGATCGCGCTCGGCGCGGCGTGATCCGGCCCCGCTGGCGGTGGCCGGAGGCCGGCGGCGCTCAGGCGCTGCCGGCTTCCGCGGCAAGCGCCAGTCGTGCGAGCGCCGGCAGTGACCGTGCGCCGGTGCGGCGCATGATCTCGGCCCGATGCGTCTCCACCGTGCGCTGGCTGATGCCGAGATCGGCGGCGATGTTCTTGCTTGGATCGCCCGCCAGGACACGCGCCATCACCTCCCGCTGCCGTGCGGTCAGGCTGGTCAAGCGGGCGGTTGCCTTCTGGCGCCAGGCAGCCAGCGTGCAGAGGTTGAGCGACTGCGCCAGAGCGCGGTCGAGCGCAGCGCGCAACGTCGCGGTAAGGACCGGCTTCTCGATGAAGTCCGAGGCGCCGGATTTCATCGCCCGCACTGCAGCACCCACGTCGCTGAAGCCTGTGACCATGATGGTTGGCAGGAGGTCCCCTGCCTGGCGGAGCCGCTCCAGCAGATCGAAGCCGCTCATGCCGGGCAGTTGCGCATCCAACAACAGGCAGGCCTCACCGCCGGGGCGATAGGCTTCGAGGAATGCCTCGGCGCTTGTATGGCCGATGACCGCCTGTCCATCGCGTTCCAGCACACGCAGCAGAAGGTTACGCGCCTGCGCGCCATCCTCCACCACATGGATCGTGGTGGAATCGTGCGTGGGCATCACCCACGCTGCGTCGGTCGGGGGGAGTGGATCACTGCGGATGCCGAGGCCGTGGGGCACCAGGCGATGACCGCGCCGCTGGCCGGGCGCGACGTCGCCGGTTTCCTCCTGCCAACGGCACTGCACCGGGTCGATCGGGACGATGACCGGGTCCGCCTGCGGGATGCCGATGTCGATCTGGTTGCTGTCGTGCAGCATGTCCAGCATGCCGGACATGGCGGCGAGCGTCGGCTCCTGCATCGCCACCAACTGCCGCGCTTGCTCCCCCTCGACGATCTTCGCCAGCAGATCGCGCTGCAGCATCAGCGTTTGCAGGGGCTGCCGGAGATCATGGCTTGCGGCTCCCAGGTAGCGCGATTTCGCCGCGCTCGCCTGCTCCGCCCGCTGCATCGCCTGGCGCAGCGCCTCCTTGGTTGCGCGCCGCGCGGTGATATCGACGAAGGTGATGACGACGCCAGCCACCGTCGCATCCTGGGCGCGATAGGGAAGGACGCGGCGGAGGAACCAGGCCCCGTCGGCGGTCATGATCTCCTGCATGCGCGGCGTGGCACCCGCCAGCACCGCTGCGGCATCCCCGAGCAGCGCCGTATCCGTCGCCAGTGTCCGCAGATCAGCGAGCGGGCGGCCGATATCGCCCGGCAGCACGCAGAACACAGCGCGCGTCGCTGGCGTGAAGAAGCGAAGGAGCAGTTGCGGATCGAGGAACAGCGTCGCCTCCTGCATGCTGTACAGCACGTTCTGCAGGTCATCCGAGGTGGTGCGTGCGCGCTGCAGCGCCGCCTGAAGCTGGCCATTCAGCGCGGTCAGCGTCGCGTTGGCCGAGAGAGCCTCCTCGACCATCAGGCGCTGATCCTCGGCGGTGCGTTCGAGCGTGTGGATGGTGCTGCGCAGAGCGGCGAGCGTGTTCTCCCGCCCTCGGTCCAGGGTCACGATGCGTGGCGGATCACACTCCGCCAGAGCGTGGGCCTGCTGCACCAGGCCACGGCAGTGCTCCGGGCTTTCCGCCGCGGCATGCTCGGTGGCCAGCGCACGAAACAGCGTACCGAAGGGCAGGTGGGCGCCATGCGGCTCGATCGACGACGATCCGCCAAAGGGAGTATGAACGGCTGGCGAGACGGCATCCTCCGGTTTCCGTCGCGAAGCTGCGCGACGTCCTTCTCCTGGCCAAGGCCACGCCCTTCCGCGCGACCCACGAGTCGATGGACGCGTCGATCCCGGCGGTTTGCGACTCCGCGGCATGGAGACGTGCGCCAGCTAAACTCGACATCTCGCGAATGGTTTCTTCCCAACCGATCACGAGCCCGGAGAATCTCCCTGCGCCTCAGGCGAGGCGGCAGGGGCGTGTCGCCGGCGGTTGTCAGCTGTCGGACAGGGAGGCGCGGCGTGACAGCCCCGCATGACCACGGCCCCGGCGGGGAGGCCACCCTGCCGGTGAGAAGCCCTGGCCGTGCGCGGAGTTCAGCCGCGGCGCTCCGACAGCGCCGCGGCCAGCAGGTCGAACACCACGCGGACCCGCCGGCTGGTGTGCAGTTCCCGATGCGTGGCGAGCCAGATGGGGAAGACGATGGGCGCCGCCTCGGGCAGTGCACGGCGCACCAGCGGCTCGGCGTCGCCCACCGCTTCCGTGATGAAGCCGATGCCCGCGCCCTGCTTCACCAGCGCCCAATGCACCAGGTGGCTATCGGCCTGAACCGTCAATTGCCGTTCCGTCAGGTGCAGACCGAAGGGGCGCATACCCTCGATGAACGCGGCGCCTTCGCCAAAGCCGACGAACTCGGCCTGCTCCAGGTCCTGCCAGCCACGTAGCGCGCCCAGGCGGCTGAGATAGTCCGGGGTCGCATAGGCGCGGCCGCGGTCCTCCCCCACCTTGCGAACAATCAACTCCGGCTCGCGCGAGGCGAAGTTGCGAATGGCGATATCGGCCTCGCGCCGCAACAGATCAGCGGCGCGGTTGGTGGCGAGGATCTCGACCGTAATACCTGGATGCGCCGCCCGGAGGTTGGCGATGATCGGCGGCAGGACATGCGCGGCGTAGACTTCGCTCGCGGTGATGCGGATCGGCCCCTCGATCAGCTGCGAGTGACCGGTTGCGGCCAGGGCGAGGCGGCCGGCGGCCTCGCCCATCGCCCGCACATGGTCGAGCAAGGCTTCGGCCGTGGGCGTGAGCACGAGGCCGCGCCCGGCGCGCTCGAACAGCGCGACGCCGAGCTCGCGCTCCAGCGCCGCGATCTGGCGACCCAGCGTCGGCTGGGTGAGGCCCAGCGCCCGTGCCGCAGCGGAGAGCGAGCCCGCCTCGGCCGTGGCGAGAAAGGCGCGGATGCGGTTCCAATCCAGCCGGGTGGCATGCCAATCCATGCATCATTGTATGGGTGATGGCCGCAAATCGCCAATCCCAAGGCGATTCATGCATGGGTAGATCACCACCCTTCACACCGCCGGAGACCCTGATGCGCGCCGTCACCTGCCGAGCCTACGGCCCCCCCGATGTGTTGCGGGTCGAGGACCTGCCCGCGCCTGTGCCCGGCGCGCGGGACGTGCGGGTGCGCGTCGAGGCCACCACCGTCACCTCGGGCGATGCCCGAATTCGCGCCTTCCGCGGCCCCGGCATCTTCTGGCTGCCGCTCCGCCTCGCCTTCGGGCTTCGGCGGCCGCGCCAGCCGATCATGGGCATGGAGTTCGCGGGCGTGGTGGACTCCGTGGGCGAAGCTGTGACGCGTTTTCGCGTGGGGGAAGCGGTCTTCGGGATGACGATGCGGGGCGCGAATGCCGAACTGGTGACGATCCGCGAGGATGCCGCCATCGCCGCCTGGCCCGCCAACCTGACCAGCGCCGAGGCCGCTGCGCTGCCCTTCGGCGCGCTGGCCGCGCTGGTGTTCCTGCGTGACATCGCCAGGCTGAAGGCAGCCGAACGCGTGCTGGTGATCGGCGCTGCGGGCGGGGTGGGGGTGTTTGCCGTGCAGCTCGCGCGGCATTTCGGCGCGCATGTCACCGCGGTCTGCAGCGCGGACAGCATGGACCTCGTGCGTGCGCTCGGCGCGGCGGCGGTGGTGGACCGCGCAGTGGAGGATTTCACCGCGGGCACGCAGCGCTACGACGTGATCCTGGATACGATCGGCGTGAGCGATGCCGTGCGCTGCCGGCGCGTGCTGCGCCCCAGAGGCAGGCATGTGTTCCTTTCGTTCGGGCTGGCGGAGATGCTGCGAATGGCGTGGACGGCGCTTCGCCCCGGTCCGCGCGTACTGTGCGGCTTCGCCGGCACGACCTTGGCGGATCTGCGGACTGTCGGCGAATTGGCCGAGGCTGGAACGCTGCGCCCGATCATCGGGCACAGCTTTCCGTTGGAGGAGGCCGTGGCGGCGCATCGCCTTGTGGAGGCGGGGCGCAAGCGTGGCAGCCTGGTGCTGACCGTCTGTGACGAACCTGGCATTTCTGCGACCACACAGGCGTGAGAATGCGTTCGTGTCCCTTGCAATCGTTCATCGTCCTGGCCGGAAAGCTCAGCCGATGCGCCTCCTCCGCGCGGTCGTGCTTGTATTCTTTGCCGCCTGTCTCCCGGCCTGGGCCGATGATGGGATCGTCGGATTCGTTGTCACCGCGGTGCCGAACGGCACGGCGGCCGCCATCGAAACAGCCCTGTGGTATCCGGCGCCGGGTGCCCCGGTGCGGGGCCGCGCCCTGCCTCTCATCGTCATCTCGCACGGCAGCGGCAGTTCCTTCACCGGGCATGTGGATACGGCCCTCGCTCTCGCCCAGGCAGGTTTCATCGTCGCCGCGCCAACCCATACCGGCGACAACACGGCGGACACTTCCGGCGCCAGGGATATCGGCGCCCGCACGCGCCAATTCACGGCGGTGATCGAGCATGTGGTGGCGGGTGGGACGCCGGATCTCGGCCGGGTCACCGCGCATTGCACCGCCAACCCTACCCTCTTCGAGCGCCGGTTGGTCGCGACGACCGCGGCCCTGCCCACGCCGCCGGTAGTGACGCGGGCGGCGCGCCCATTGCACGCGCTCGTCGTGGCGGCGTTGATTGTCCGAGGCTGCGCCGTTCAGCCCGCGGCCAGGCGCTCTGCCGCAAGCACACCGAAGGTGAGCCCCGGGCCGAGGGTAATTCCCGGCCCTGGGTAGGTGCCTCCCATCACGCTGGCCATGTCGTTGCCCACGGCGTGCAGTCCGACGATGGGCGTCCCGTCGGCGCGCAGGACACGCGCATCCCCGTCCACGCGCAGTCCGGCGAAGGTACCGATATCACCGGCGCGCAGCCGCACCGCGAAGAAGGGCGGCTCGCTCAGCGGTCCGATGCACGGATTGGGCGCGTGCCCGGCTTCGCCGATATGGCGCTGATAGGCGTCGCCGCCCTTGTTGAACGCAGGATCCTCCCCGCGCGCAGCCATCAGGTTCCAGGTCGTAATCGTATCGGCGAGGTTCCCGGGATCCACGCCGAGCCGCTGTGCCAGTGCCTCGGGTGTTGCCTCTCGGATGAGATAGCCGTTCCTGCGCAGGGCGTGGTTCGTGGCGGGCCAGGGGCGTGCGGCGCCCATGCCATGCCGGCGCATGGCGCGCTGATCGCAGATCAGGAAGGCCTCGCCGCCGGGCTGTGCCGCGATCAGCGGGCCGAGGTCGTGATAGGACAGCGCCTCGCTCGCGAAGCGGCGCCCGCCGCGGCCGACGATCAGGAAGCCGGGCTTGCTGCGATCGAAGAAATGCGGATAGGGCGTCGAACCGCCATCCGGCCCCGGCTTATCCGAGATGGGCACATCCGACACCGGCACCCAGGCCACCGGGGAGGCAATGTCGTCGCGCAAGGTCCCGCCCGCGGCGCGCGCCGCGCGCACCCCGTCACCGGTGGCACTGCGTGGCGCGAGCGAAGGGCCGATCCCCGCCAGTCCGAGTTCCGCGCGCAGCGCCGTGTCATGTGGCACGCCGCCGGTGGCCAGCACGACGCCGCGCCGCGCATGGATGCGGTGCTGCGCGCCGCGCCGCGCCAGTACGGCGCCGACCGCGCGCCCCTCCTTTAGCAGGATGTCCTGCAGCGCGACTCCGGTATGGGGCCGGACGCCGCGTGCCAGCAGGGCATGCAGCAGCCCGCCCGCCAGCGCATTGCCATTGGTCAGCCGCGTTGCGCGCCCATGGCGCAGGCGGTCGGCCGCGTAGCGCCCGAGAAGGCGCATCGCTGCGAGCGCCGCGATGGGCGAACGCGTCGCCTGTGTCAGCGGGACGATGTCCTCGGCGCTGACCATCATCCCCCCCAGCAGCAGCATCGCCGGCAGGGGCTGGCGCAGCAGCGCGAGATCGGCGCCGAGGCGGCGGCCATCGAAGGGCGCAGGTCGCACGGCGCGGCCGCCAGCGGACCAGCCGGGCAAGGCGGGGTGGTAGTCGGGATAGATCGGGGCAACGAGGTGCAGCCCCGCCTGAGCGACCAGGAAATCGATGACTCGCGGCACCTGGTCCAGGAAGCGCCGGGCGAGGGTCTCGTCGAGCCTGTTGCCGGCCTCCGCGCGCAGATAGGTCAGTGCCGCATGGGCCGGATCGGCCTCGCGCGGTCCGCTGAAAAGTCCGTTGCCCGGCGCCCAGATCACCCCGCCCGACAGCGCGGTCGAGCCACCGACGACGGCCTCCTTCTCCACCAGCACAACGTCGAGGCCGGCGTGCGAGGCGGCGAAGGCCGCCGCCATACCGCCCGCGCCAGCACCCACGACCAACACGTCACAGGCGTCGGGCAGTGCGTGCATCGTGGCGCTCAGCGGAGGATCTCGTTCCAGACGTCATAGGCGGCGGGGCGCATGAAGATCGCGTCGATCTTGCGCCCGGCGAAGCGCCAGACGCCGTCCTGGCACACATACTCGTCGTGGTAGTTGCCCATGAAGAATGGGCCGTCGAAGGGGATGCGCGTGCGCGGCTTCTCGTCGGCGGCATCGAAGCGGTAGCTGGTGACGTAGGTGGTGCCGATGGCGCGCGTCTCGTCCTGCACCTCGATGAGGATGTTCGAGACAGCGTGGCGCGTGGTCCGCGTCTTCGGGCGGCTGTGCATGTAGCCGCGGATCGCCTCGCGCCCCGCCAGCGGCCAGCCATCGAGGTTCAGCACCGCGTCCTCGGTGAACAGGTCGCACAGCTCATCGAAGCGGCGGAAGTCGATGAAGACGGCATAGGCATTGGGCAGGCGGGCACACTCCGCCTCGATCGCGCGACGACTTGCGTGGTCCATGCGGGCTGTCCTTCCAGGTTTGACAGAGGCTATATCTTATAGGATTTTGAGGTCAACACGCCCAGGGGCCGCCTCGCCGCATGGACATCGAACCGATCCGCGACGCGCATGCCGCAGCACCCGCCGCTTTCGGCAGTGCGGCCGTCGAGGTCGGGCGGCTGCTGCGGGATGCGATCCTGGCGGGGCGTTACCCGGCCGGGGCGCAGATCAAGCAGCAGCGCCTGGCCGACGAATTCGGCGTGAGCCACATCCCGGTGCGTGAGGCGCTCAAGACGCTGGAGAGCGAGGGCTTCGTGGTGCTGGCGGAGCGGCGCGGCTACTTCGTGGCCCCCGTCTCCGTCGCGGATGCGCAGGAAATCTGGCGCTTGCGCCGCACGCTGGAGCCGATGGCGATCGCGGCATCCGTCCCGCGCGCCGGCGCGGCGCAATTCGCCCGCGCCGAAGCGGCCTTGCGCGAACTGGCGCACCCGGAGGACCACCTGGCCTGGATGCGCCTGAACTGGGCGTTTCACGCCGCACTCTATGACGCGGCAGACCAGCCGAGGCTGCTGGACTTCATCCAGTCGCTCTGGGCGAATGTGATCCGCTACTGCGCCATGCTGGCGGTGAAGGAAACGCCCTATGTGCGCAGCGGCGAGCATGCCGAAATCCTCGCCGCCTATCGTGCTGGCGATGCGCTGAGGGCCGAACGCCTCGTCCTGCACCATATGGATGAGGTCGAGCGCCGCCTGCTTCGCGTGTTGCGACGCAACTGATGCAAGCGCGCCTACCGTGTGCTGCGGCCGCCATCCACCGGCAGGGCGACGCCGGTGATAAAGGAGGCGTCTTCGCTGGCGAGGAAGGCCACCGCCGCGGCGACTTCCTCCGGCCGGCCATAGCGGCCCATCGGGTGCCGCGCGATCGATGCCGCGCGCAGCCGCGCGGCATCGGGGTTTCCCGCCAGGAAGCCATCGGCCATCGGCCCCTCGATCGTGCCGGGACATACGGCGTTGACGCGGATGCTCTCCGCGGCGTGGTCCAGCGCCATCGCATAGGTCAGCGCGACGACGCCGCCCTTGCTGGCGGCATAGGCCGCCATGCCCTGGTTGCCGCGCAGCCCGACGACCGAGGCGATGTTCACCACGCTGCGCCCGTCGCCCTGGCGCAGCAGCGGCAGCATGGCGCGGCAGCCGAGGAAGGCACCCGTCAGGTTGACGTCGAGCAGGCGCTGCCACGCCGCCGGCTCGGTCTGCTCGATGCTTCCGGTGGCCAGCACGCCGGCGCAGTTCACCAGCGCATCCAGCCGACCATGGCGATCGGCAACCACGGCCGCCAAAGCCGCCCAGGACGCTTCCTGCGTGACGTCGAGCAGCATATCCGCGCCATCATCGCCCGCCATGCGATCGCCGCCGATGACTGTTGCGCCCTCCTCGGCAAGCCGCGCGCGGATCGCCCTGCCGATCGCGCCGGCCGCGCCCGTCACCAGCACGACGCGCCCCTCGAATCGTTGCACCGGATGCCCTTTCCTTGCTCCGGCGCATTCTGCCACGCATGGTCGCGGCGTGACCACGCGGCCCGATCTCACCCAGGGAGGATACCATGACCACGACGACCCGACGCCTGCTGGGCGGCCTCGCCACCGGCGCCCTTCTACCCATGGCAGCCAAGGCGCAGGCGCCCTGGCCGTCGCGATCGCTGCGCTGGATCGTGCCCTATGCCGCCGGCGGTGGCTCGGACTTCCTGGCGCGCACCCTGGCCGCCGCGGTGGGCACCGCGATCGGCCAGAACATCGCGGTGGAGAACCGCGGCGGCGGCGCGACCATTCCAGCCACCGAGATGGCCGCGCGCTCCGCGCCGGATGGCTATACGCTGCTCTCGGCCGACCTGACCGCGCTGGTCATCACGCCCGCCATGGCGCGGCGCCTGCCCTACGACCCCATTCGCGATTTCCGCCCGGTCGCCCCCATCGCGCGCTTCCCCTACGTGCTGCTCGTGCATCCCGACGTGCCGGCGCGCACAGCGGCGGAGCTCATCGCGCTCGCGCGCGCCCGGCCGAATACGCTGAACTTTGCGCATGCGGGCACCGGCACGCCGAATCATCTGGGCACCGAGCGTCTGATCCGCGCCACCGGCATCCAGGTCACGCAGGTCGCTTACCGCGGCGGCGCACCGGCGGTGACCGACCTGGTCGCCGGCGTCGTACAGGCCAGCGTCAGCGACTATGCCTCCGCCGCGCCGGCGATCCAGGGCGCGCGTGTGCGGGCGATCGGCATTCCTGCGCCGCAGCGGCTCGAACTGCTGCCCGACGTGCCGACCTTCGCTGAGCAGGGCATCACGGGCGCCGACGTGTATTCCTGGCAGGGGGTGGCGGTGCCGGCCGGCACGCCGGATGCGATCGTCGTGCGGCTTCAGGCGGAGCTCGAGCGCGCGCTGCGCAACCCGGAGATCGCGCAGCGCTTGCGCTCGGTCAGTCTCGAGCCCTTTCCAGGCTCGAGCGAGCAGATGCGCGACCTGATCGCCAGCGAGACGGCGATCTGGGGGCCGCTGATCCGCGACCTCGGCATCACCCTGGACAGCTGAGGGGCCGCCTTGCAGGCACACGTCAGTACGGCCTTCCAGGCCGTACAACGCGTTGCACCAGCAAAACCTGGGATCAAACACGGGACCTGCGCGACGGTGATGTGTGCCACCGTCGCCATCACCGGGTTGCAGGCGGGGTCGGAGGCACGGTGGGGCAGATGGCCCCAGCGATCATCCTCCACCGCCTAGGCCATGGCACCGTTCTTCACACAGCCCCGCGCCGCCGCGGTGGAAGCGAAGCGCATTTCGGTCATGGCGCGGGGGCGAAGCGGGCCAGGGCGAAATCTCCTTCCCGCTCGATCGCCAGCGCCACCGGCATGTCGCACCGCAACGCCGAGGGCGGTGCGAGGATGTTGGTGATGAGGCGCGGCCCCTCCGCGAGGGCGACGATGGCGACGTTGTAGGGCAGGCGGTCGCGGAACGCCTCGTGATGCGCGGTGTGGTAGACGACGTAGCTGACCACCTGGCCCCGTCCGGAGGATGCCTCCCACGCCAGGTCATCGCCGAGGCAGGCGGTGCATTCGCGCCGTGCCGGCAATTGCGCATGGCCGCAGCGGCAGCGCTGGATCAACAGGTGGCCGTCCTTCAGCCCGTCCCAGTAGGGCTTCGTCAGCTCGGTCACCTCTGGTGTTGGCAGGTCCATGGCTCAGTTCCCGAGGATCAGCGTCGCGTGGGTATGCATGGTGCCGCCCTGGTTGCTCACCACGGCGACATCGGCGCCCGGCACCTGCAACCGCGCCGTGCCACGCATCTGCCGCACGGCTTCCAGCACGAGTTGCAGGCCCGGCATGCCGGTTTCAGACAGCAGCCCGCCACTGGTGTTGAGCGGCAGCGCGCCTGACAGGCCGATGCCCCCTGCCGCCGCGAAGGCGCCGGCCTGGCCCGGCTTGCAGAAGCCGTAATCCTCCAACGTCATCAGCACGGCGATGGTGAAGCAATCATAGATCTGGGCCACGCGCACGCGTTCAGGCCCGAGGCCCGCCATGGCGAAGGCCGTCTGCGCGGAGACCTTGGCCTGCGTCGTCGTCAGCACGTCGCGCTGCGGCAGGTCGAGCGAGGTCTGGCCCTGGCCGAAGCCGAGGATGGGCACGGGCTGGGCGATGCCCATCTCCCGCGCTCGCCGCGCGCTCATCACCACCAGCGCCGCCGCACCGTCCGACACCAGGCAGCAATCATCACGCCGGATCGGCTCCACCACCCAGGGAGCGGCCATGTACTGGTCCATGGTCAGG
>CANJXD010000058.1 GCA_947478535.1 Acetobacteraceae bacterium | reverse complement strand
TCGCCTTCGACAAGACCGGCACCCTGACCCGCGGCCACCCCCGGGTGACCGAGGTTATCGCCGCGCCGGGGGAACGGGTGGATGAGGTGCTGCGCCTCGCCGCCGGGGTGGAAGCGGGCTCCGCCCACCCGCTGGCCCGCGCCATCCTGGCGGAGGTCGCCGCGCGGGATATCGGCATCCCGCCCGCCCGCGCCGCATCCGCCCTGCCCGGCCAGGCCGTGGCCGCCACCATCGAGGGGCGGCGCATCGGCGTCGGCAGCCCTGGTTGGGCGGACACCACCGGCATCGCGCTCGGCGCGGAGCTTGCCGCGGCGCGGGAGCGGCTGGAGTCGGACGGTAACACCATCGCCATCGTCACCGCGGACCGCGTGGCGATCGGGCTTCTGGCGCTGCGGGATGAAGCGCGCCCGGATGCGGTGGCGGCGCTGGCGGCACTGCATGGCCTCGGCATGGCGACCGTGATGCTGACCGGCGACAACCTCCGCAGCGCCACCGCCATCGGTGCCACGTTGGGGATCGAGGTCCGCGCCGGACTGCTGCCGGAGGACAAGCTGCGCGCCATCGCCGTGTTGAAGGCGGCGGGCCCGGTGGTGATGGTGGGGGATGGCATCAACGATGCCCCGGCCCTGGCCGCCGCCACCGCCGGCATCGCCATGGGGGGCGGCACCGCCGTGGCCCTGGAAGCGGCTGATGCGGCACTGCTGCGGGACCGGGTCTCGGGGGTGGTGGAGCTGGTGCAGCTGTCCCGCGCCACGTTGGCGAATGTGCGGGCGAACGTCGCCCTGGCCGTCGGGCTGAAGCTGGTCTTCCTGGGCACCACCGTCGCTGGCGTGACAGGGCTCTGGCCGGCCATCATGGCGGATACCGGGGCGACGGTGCTGGTGACGTTGAACGCGCTGCGCCTGCTGGCCTGGAAGCCCGAGGCTTGAGCAGGCGCTGGCGCTTCACCGCAGCGCGTCCAGCGCCAGGTTGAGCCGCAGCACATTCACCCGCTTCTCCCCCAGCAGGCCGAGCGGCCGTTCCTCGACATGGCCTGACACCAGCGCCGCGACGGCGGCCTGCGGCAGGCCACGCGCCATCGCAATCCGGGCAACCTGCGACGCGGCGTTGGCCGGGCTGATATCCGGGTCCAGGCCGGAGCCGGAGGCGGTGGCGGCATCGGCCGGCACCGGCGCCCCACCCAGTTCCGCAACACGCCCGCGTGCGGCCTCCAACAATGCGCCGGAGGTCGGGCCGAGCTGCGAGGCAGCGCCAGCCGCGGCGTCATAGGGCGCGGCGGATGTCGCCGAGGGGCGCGGGTGGAAGTAGCGATTCGTGGCAAAGGCCTGCCCGACAGGGACCGAGCCGATCACCTTGCCATCCCGCGAGACCAGGCTTCCCCCAGCCTCCACCGGAAACACCGCGCCGGCGATCCCCGTGAAGGCCAGCGGCACCGCGAGGCCGAGCAGCAGCGTGAACAGCGAAACCAGCACGAAGGCCGGGCGCAGAAGCGATGTCATGGTCAGGCAAGCCCCGTGACATGAAGGATGAGGTCGATGAGCTTGATGCCGACGAACGGGGCCGCGATCCCGCCCAGCCCGTAGATCAGCAGGTTGCGCCGCAGCAGCGCGGCCGCGCCGATCGGCACGTAGCGCACGCCCCGCAGCGCCAGCGGCACCAGCGCCACGATGATCAGCGCGTTGAAGATGACAGCGGACAGGATCGCGCTTTCCGGCGAGGCGAGGCGCATCACGTTCAGCGCCTCCAACTCCGGATAGGAGGCGACGAAGATCGCCGGCAGGATGGCGAAATACTTGGCGACGTCATTGGCGATGGAGAAGTTGGTCAGTGCCCCTCGGGTGATGAGCAACTGCTTGCCGATCTCCACCACCTCGATCAGCTTCGTCGGGTCGCTGTCGAGGTCCACCATGTTGCCGGCCTCGCGCGCCGCCTGGGTGCCGGTCTGCATCGCCAGCCCCACATCGGCCTGGGCGAGCGCCGGCGCGTCATTCGTGCCGTCCCCTGCCATGGCGACAAGCCGGCCCTCGGCCTGGGCGCGGCGGATATAGGCGAGCTTGTCCTCCGGCGTCGCCTCGGCGATGAAATCATCCACGCCCGCCTAGGCGGCGATGGCCGCGGCGGTCAGGCGGTTGTCGCCGGTCACCATCACCGTGCGGATGCCCATGCGGCGAAGCGCGTCGAAGCGGGCGCGCATGCCGGTCTTGACGATGTCCTTCAGCTCGATCGCGCCGAGCAGGCGGCCATCGCGCGCGACGGCGAGCGGCGTGCCGCCAGCCCGGGCAATGCGGTCCACCGCCTCCCGGAACGCGGCGGGCACCTCGCCCACCACCTCACGCAGCAGCGCATCCACCGCGCCCTTGCGATAGCGCCCCTCATCGGGTCCCTTGGGCAGGTCGAGGCCCGAGACGCGCGTCTGCGCCGTGAAGGGCACCACCTGCGCGCCCTCCGGCAGCACCGGCGTGGCGATGCCGTGGTTGTCCCGCGCGAAGGCGAGGATGGAGCGGCCCTCCGGCGTCTCATCGGCCAGGGAGGCCAGCACCGCGGCTTCCGCCAACTCCCGCGCACTGACGCCCGGGGCCGGGATGAAGCTGGCGGCCTGGCGATTGCCCAGCGTGATGGTGCCGGTCTTGTCCAACAGCAGAACATCGACATCGCCCGCCGCTTCCACCGCGCGCCCGCTGGTCGCCAGCACGTTGAAGCGCACCAGGCGGTCCATCCCGGCGATGCCGATGGCGGAGAGCAGGCCACCGATCGTCGTCGGGATCAGCGTCACCAGCAGCGCCGCCAGCACCGTCACCGTCGGTGGCTGGCCGTGCCAGCTCGCCAGCCCGACGAGGGAGGCAACGGCGATCAGGAAGATGATCGTCATGCCGGCCAGCAGGATATCGAGCGCGATCTCGTTCGGCGTCTTGCGACGATTGGCACCCTCGACGAGGCCGATCATGCGGTCGAGGAAGGTGGACCCGGAGGCGGCAGTGATCCGCACCACGATCCAGTCGGAAACGACCAGCGTGCCGCCAGTGACGGCGCTTCGGTCGCCACCACTCTCGCGGATCACCGGCGCGCTTTCACCGGTGATCGCGGCCTCGTTCACGCTGGCGATGCCCTCCACCACCTCACCATCGGAGGGGACGAGGTCGCCGGCCTCCACCAGCACGAATTCCCCGGGGTGGAGGTCGGTGGCGGCGCGGGGCTGCCACAGGGTTCGGTCATCGGCGCGCAGCAGCAGCTTGGCGCGCCCCTCGGTCCGGGCCCGCCGCAGGCTATCCGCCTGCGCCCGGCCACGGCCTTCCGCGACGGCCTCGGCGAAGGTGGCGAACAACACGGTCAGCCACAGCCACAGCGCGATGCCGGCCTGGAACGCCCAGGGCGCACCCTGCAAGGCGGCGTTCAGCGCCAACACCGTCACCAGCAGGGAGACGATTTCCGTGACGAAGATCACGGGATTGCGCATCAGCCGGCGTGGATCGAGCTTCCTCAGCGCATCGATGGCGGCGCGGCGCAGGATCGGGCCGGTCAGCAGCGGCGCGGCCCGGATGGCGCGCGCGGGGGCCGTCTGCGCGGGCGTGAGCATGGGCGTAAGCATGGGGGTTTCCATGGGGATGCCTCAGAAGGTCTTGCCGGCCAGCAGCGCGAAGTGTTCCGCGATCGGGCCGAGGGCGAGGGCGGGCAGGAATTGCAGCCCGCCGAGGATCAGGATGATGCCGGTGAGCAGGCCCACGAACAGCGGCGTATGGGTCGGCAAGGTGCCGGCGGAAGCGCCGAGCTTCGGCTTCGCCGCGATCGCGCCGGCGATGGCCATGACGGGGATGATGACGCCATAGCGCCCCGCCAGCATGCAGAGCCCGAGCGTAGTGTTCATCCAGGGCGTGTCGGAGGTAATCCCACCGAAGGCGGAGCCGTTGTTGCCGGCCGCCGAGGTATAGGCATAGAGCAGCTCCGACAGCCCGTGCGGCCCGGCTTCCTGCGCCGAGGCCATGGCCACCGGCAGCACCGCCGCGACGGCGGTGAAGCCCAGGATGAAGGCCGGCAGGATCAGCACCGCCAGCATCGCCAGCTTCACTTCCCGCGCCTGCACCTTCTTGCCGAGGTATTCGGGCGTGCGCCCCACCATCAGCCCGGCGATGAACACCGCGAGCAGCACGAAGATGACCATGCCATAGAGCCCGGAGCCGACGCCGCCCGGCAGCACTTCGCCGAGTTGCACCAGGAACAGCGGCACCAGCCCACCGAGCGGAGTGAAGCTGTCCAGCATCGCGTTCACGCTGCCATTCGAAGCCCCGGTCGTCGCCGCCGCCCAGAGCGCCGAGGCGGCGAGGCCGAAGCGGACTTCCTTGCCCTCCATGTTGCCGAGCGCGGGATCAAGGCCGGCGGCGATGTGCAGCGGGTTGCCCGCGGCCTCCGCCGCGTAGATCGCTGCCGTGCCGGCGACGACGAAGATCATCATCACCGCGAACAGCGCCCAGCCCTGGCGCGCATCCCGCACCATGCGCCCGAAGGTCAACGCCAGCGCGAAGGGGATGGCCAGGATCGCCCAGCATTGCAGCAGGTTCGTCCAGGCCGTCGGATTCTCCAGCGGATGCGCTGAATTCACACCGAAGAAGCCGCCGCCATTCGTGCCAAGCTGCTTGATGGCGACCTGGAATGCGACGGGGCCGAGCGCGATCGCCTGGCGGCCCCCCTCCAGCGTCGTGGCCTCCGCCAGGGAATCCAGCGTCTGCGGCACGCCGCCCGCCACCAGCAACAGGCCGAGCACCAGCGACAGCGGCACCAGCAGATACAGCGTGATCCGCACCAGATCGGCCCAGTAGTTGCCGAGTTCCTGGACGCTCCCCTGCGCAAAGGCCCGGCACACCGCGAAGGCGAGCGCGATGCCGGTGCTGGCGGAGAGGAAATTCTGCACCGTCAGCCCCGCCATCTGGCTGAGATGCGACATCTGCGCCTCGCCGTTATAGGCCTGCCAGTTGGTGTTGGTGACGAAGGACACGGCCGTGTTGAAGGCGAGCCACGGGGAAACCCCCTCGAAGCCCTGCGGGTTCAGCGGCAGCGCCCCTTGCAGCCGCAGCAGGGCATAGAGCACCCCGAAGCCCGCGGCGTTGGAGGCGAGCATCGCCAGCGTATAGGCCTGCCAGCCCATGCCCCTTTCCGGCACGATGCCGCCGGCGCGGTAGAGCAGCCCTTCGAGCGGCGCGAGGAAGCCCAGCCGCCCGCTGGCGATCGCAGCCGTGTAGCGCCCGAGCGGCACCGCGGTCGCGGTGACCAGGACGAGGATGAGGGCGATCTGCGCCCAGCCGATGAAGGTCATGGCGCTACAGATCCTCCGGCCGCAGCAGGGCCCGAAGCAGGTAGAGCAACAGGCCGGCGGCGACGGCGCCGCCGAGGATCAATTCGGTCATGGCGGTCACACGCGCTCGCAGCCGGCGATGTAAGCCGCCAGCAGCGCGAAGACGCCGAAGCCGAGGCCAGGCAGCAGAAGGTCGAGCATCCGGAACTCCCATTCGCAGGATCGGGAAGGGCGTAGCCGGGGGGCGCGTAAAGCCTCCATGCGGGATCGGGCCGGGCCGCATAAAGACCGCGTAAAGACGCGCGCGCCGGCCGCGCGGGCCTGCTATCGGGTGGCGGGTGATGGAGGATCCCACCCGCCCGGACCCGGACGCCCTGCTTGCCCTCGCCCAGCGGGAAGGGCGGGGACGCCTGAAGGTATTCCTCGGCGCCGCGCCGGGCGTGGGCAAGACGATGGCGATGCTGGCCGAGGCGCGACGCCGGCACCTGGGTGGCGCCGAGATCCTGATCGGCATCGTCGAGACGCATGGCCGGGCAGAGACGGCAGCGGCGATCGGGGAATTGCCGGTCCTGCCCCGCGCCCGCATCCCCTATCGCGGCCAGGCGCTGGAGGAATTCGACCTCGACGCCGCGCTGGCCCGGCGGCCGGACATCCTGCTGCTCGACGAACTCGCCCACAGCAACGCGCCCGGCAGCCGCCACCTGAAGCGCTGGCAGGATGTGGAGGAATTGCGCGCCGCCGGCATCGAGGTCTGGACGACGATGAATGTCCAGCACCTCGAAAGCCTGTCGGAGGCGGTGGCGCGCATCACCGGCGTGCGGGTGGCGGAGGCGGTGCCGGACCGCGTGATCGCCGAGGCCGACGCGATCGAGCTGATCGACATCCCGCCCTCGGAGCTGATCGAGCGCATGCGCCAGGGCAAGGTCTATCGTCCCGAACAGGCACACCGCGCGCTGGGCGGCTTCTTTCGTGAGGGCAACCTCGCCGCGCTGCGGGAAATGGCGCTACGCCGCGTGGCGGAACGGGTGGATGCCGATGTCACGGGCTACATGCGCGCCCATGCCATTCCTGGCCCCTGGCCGGCGGCGGAACGCGTGATGGCGCTGATCGGCGCCGATCCCTCCGCCGAGACGGTGGTGCGGGAAGCGCGGCGGCTGGCGGATACGCTGAAGGCGCCACTGCTGGCGCTGCATGTCGAACGGCCGACCGCCGTGCCAGGCCCCGATGGAGACATCGATCCGGGCACGGCGCTGCGGCTGGCGGAACGGCTGGGGGCGGTGACGGAGATCGTCGTCGGCGGGGACCTGCCGGGCGCCATCCTGCGGGAAGCGCGGGCGCGCAACGTGACGCACCTCGTCATCGGGCGTGGCCGGCCGGGCTGGTGGCGGCGGCTGGCGGGGCAGACGCTGTCCGCCGCCCTGCTGCGGCAGGGCACCGACTTCACCCTGCACCTGGTCCCGGAGCCCACGGCCACGCCGCGCCGCACCGCCACGGAAGCGCCTGGCCTTCCCGCCTGGACCGGCTGGGCCGCGACCCCGGCGCTGGTGGCGCTGGCGACGCTGATTGGCGATGGCCTGGACGGCAGTGTGCCGGAAGGCGCGCTGGGCATGATCTACCTCGTCCCGATCGTGGCGGCGGCGGTCGGCTTCGGTCCCTTGCAGGGTGGGCTGGCGGCGGCGCTGTCCTTCCTGGCCTGGAACTTCCTGTTCCTGCCGCCGCGCTACACATTGGCGATCGCCGGGCCGCAGGATGTGGTGGGCGTGGTGGTCTTCGCCCTCGTCGCCCTGCTGCTCGCGGGCACCACGGGTGGGCTTGGCCGGTCCGTCCGCGCGGCGCGGGCCCGCATGCTGGGCCTGCGGCGCCTCGTTGAATTCAGCCGCAGGCTCGGCGCGGCGGGGGATAAGGGCGATCTCCTGCAGGCGATCGCGGACGAAGCCTCCCGCATCGCTGGCGGCGCCTGCTGCGTGCTCCTGCCTTTGCCACCGCTGCCCGGTGAGACGACACCGGAGCCGGTGCTCCGCGCCGCCACGCCGATGGATGCCGTGCCGGACGAAACGGCGATGGCGGCCGCGCGCTGGGCGATGGCGAACCGCCGCCCCGCTGGGCGCGGTACGGAGACCCTGCCAGCCGCGACCTGGCAGTTCCGCCCGATGCGCACCGCGCGCGGCCTCACGGGCCTCGTCGGGCTGCGCCTGCCCGACGAGGTACGGTCGCTCGATGGCGAGGCGGACCGCGCGCTGGACGCGCTGCTCGACCAGGCCGCCATCGCGCTGGAACGCGCGGAGCTGATGGAGGAGCGCGCGCGGGGTGAGGCACGGGCCGAAACCGAGGCGCTGCGGACGGCGCTTCTCACCTCGCTCGGCCATGATCTGAAGACGCCGCTCACCTCCATCCGCGGCGCCATCGCGACGCTGCGCACGGCCGGCCCCGCTCTGTCCGCGGAAACCCGCGCCGACCTGCTGGCGACGGCGGAGGAGGAGACGGAACGGCTGACGCGCTGGATCGCCAATATTCTCGACATGGTCCGCATCGAGAACCGCCAGGTCATGCCAAAGCGGGAGGCGGTTGACCTCACCGACGCCGTGGAGACCGCCATCGCCCGCGTCATGCGGGCGCAGCAACGGGACGTGACGCTGAGCCCAGGCCCGCGCCCCTTGGTCCCCAACCTCGTGGCGCCGCGCCTCGACCCCTTGCTGCTCGACCAGGTCCTCGCCAACCTGCTCGACAATGCACTGAAATTCTCCGGCCCCGCCGGGTGCGTCACGGTGCGGCTGGCGCGGGAAGGGCCGGAAGTGACGATCAGCGTGGAGGATGACGGGCCGGGCATTCCGCCCGAGGATCTGCACCGGATCTTCGACCCCTTCTTCCGCGCCACGCGAACCGATCGCGTGGCGGCGGGCAGCGGCCTCGGCCTGGCGATCTGCCGGGGCCTGGTCAACGCCATGGGCGGGCGCATCGCCGCCGAAAGCCCGACCGCCGCGCAAGGCCCGGGGGCATGCGGAGGCACGCGCATCACCGTGCGGTTTCCCGCCGCATGAACGACGCGGAGGCTGCCCGCACCAACGATGCAAGACCACCCCGCATCCTCGTCATCGATGACGAACCGCAGATCCACCGCTTCCTCGCCCCCGCGCTGGAAGCGGCGGGCTACCAGCCGCTGCGGGCGATGACCATGGCGGAGGGGTTGCGCGTTGCCGCGGAACGATCCCCCGCGCTGGTGCTGCTCGACCTCGGCCTGCCCGATGGCGATGGCAAGCTCGCCATCCCCCGGCTGCGCGGCTTCACCGCAGCCCCGGTCCTGGTGCTCTCGGCCCGGGATGCGGAGGGGGAGAAGGTCGCGGCGCTGGATGCAGGGGCGGATGACTACGTCGAAAAGCCCTTCGCGCTCGGCGAATTGCTGGCCCGCATCCGCGCCGCCCTGCGCCGCGCCGGTGCCACCGCCGCCCGGCCCGCCGATGCGGTAGTGCGGGCAGGGCCGCTGGAGGTCGATTTCGGTCGCCGGACGGCACGGGTGGAAGGCGGGGAGCCGCTGAAGCTGACACCCCGCGAATGGGATCTGCTGGCGGCGCTGATCCGGGGTGGGGAAGGTCGCGTCATCACGCAGCGGCAATTGCTGACCGCGGTCTGGGGGCCAGCACACGGCGAGGACGCGCAGTATCTGCGCGTCTATATCGGCCATTTGCGCCAGAAGCTGGGCCTGGCGGCGAGCCTGATCCGGACGGAACCGGGCGTCGGCTATCGCTTCGGCGGAGAATAGCGCGACCGGGTGATCGCACGCGAAGCAATCACGTCATCAGCCGCTTGCGCCAATGCGGCTTGAGGAATTCAAGGATGACAAGGGAGGCCAGCCCCACCGCGAGCGTCAGCGCCAGGTCGTCCGCGTGGAGTGGCCCGAAGCGGAACATGCGCTGCGCGAAGGGGACGAGCAGTGTCACGCCGAGCATGACCGTCACCACCAGCATCACCCAGCGCAGCGCCGCGTTGCGTCGCCGGAAAGCCGTGATGAGGGAGGCGCTGAACGACCGGTTCACGAAGATCAGACCGACAATGCCGAACACCAGGGCAAAGAAGGTCAGGGACCTGACTTCCGGCTCGGCCATCCCACGGTCCAGCGCCAGCAGAAAGGTTCCCGCCGTCAGAACCAGCACGACGATCCCCTGCACCACGCTCCAGCCCAGCAGCGAGGCGGAGAACAACGGCGCTGCCGGGTCCCGTGGCGGTCGCTGCATGATGCCCTCCTCCTCGGTCTCGGCTTCGAAGACCAGGGTGCAGACGGGGTCGATCACCATCTCCAGGAAGGCAATGTGCATCGGCCAGAGCAGGATCGGCAGGCCGAAGATCAGCGGCAGCAACGCCAGGCCGGCAATCGGCACATGGATCGCGATGATGAAACCCATGGATTTGCGCAGATTGTCGAAAACGCGGCGGCCGAGACGCACGGCCGCGACGATCGACCCGAAATCATCATCCAGCAGCACAAGCGATGACGCCTCCCGCGCCACATCGGTGCCACGCCCGCCCATGGCAATGCCGATATGCGCGGCCTTGAGCGATGGTGCGTCATTCACGCCATCGCCGGTCATGGCGACAATCTCACCATCCGCCTTCAGGGCGGCCACGATGCGCAGCTTCTGCTCCGGCATGATTCGCGCGAAAACCGTCGTGCTGCGCGCCTGCGCCGCCAGCGTCGCGTCATCCATCCCGGCCAGCGCCTCGCCGGTCACGATGGTCTCGGCGTCCAGCCCGGCCTGCCGCGCGATGGCCGCGGCGGTGGCTGGGTAGTCGCCCGTGATCATGACGACGCGGATGCCAGCCGTGCGACATTCGGTCACGGCCCCGACCACCCCGGGCCGCAGCGGATCCGCAAGACCCACCAGGCCCAGCAGCTGGAAGTCGAACCCATCCTGCGTCTCGGGCCAGGCATCGCCGCGATGCGTGCCATGGGCCACGGCCAGCACGCGCATGCCCAGGCCGGCCAACGCCTCGGTCTTCGCGGTCAGGTCGGCGCGTGCTTCGTCCTCCATGTGGCACAACGCGGCGATGGCCTCGGGCGCGCCCTTCGCAGCCAGGATCACATCGTCTCCCGCGTCGCCCCTTGGCGCGCCCGGTCGCCAGGCATTGGTCATCGCCAGCAATTCCGGGCGAAGTCCCCAGCTGCGGAGCAACTGGGGTGGGGCCTCGGACGCTGCGTCAGGAAGCGCCTCGGCGAGTGCGTGGAACGCCCTCTCCATCGGGTCGAAAGGCTGCGGCGCACTGGCCAGCCGTCCGGTCTCGACCAGCAGGTGAAACGCCGGCGGCATCGCGCCGTCCTGCGGCCGGAAGGCCGTGCCATCGGGCAGGCGCAACTCGGCCACCGTCATGCGGTTCTGCGTCAGCGTGCCCGTCTTGTCCGTGCACAGCACGGTGGCGGAGCCCAATGTCTCGATCGCGGCAGCGCGGCGCGTCAGCACCCGCGCCTGGGAAATGCGCCAAGCCCCCATCGCCATGAAGACGGCGAGCACCACCGGCAGTTCCTCCGGCAGCATGGACATGCCGATGGCGATGCCGGCCAGCAGCGCATCCAGCCAGCTGCCCCGCAGAGTGCCGTACAGCACCACGGCCAATACGCTGACGATGCCACCGAACATCGCGCACAGCGTCACCAGCTTGCGCATCTGTGCCCGCAACCGCGGTGGCTCGGTTTCCAATGCGCTCAATGACTGTCCGATCCGGCCGATCTCGCTGCGCGGGCCGGTCGCGGTCACTTCTGCGATCCCGCTGCCGCGCACCACCAGGGAGCCGGAGAAGACATTCGGCAGATCATCGCCGCCCGGTCGTGCCGGAGGCAATGCCGCGCTGGTTACCTCCCCCACCGGCGCCTTCCGCACGGGCACCTTCCGCACCGGCACCGATTCCCCGGTCAGCAGGGATTCGTCGGTCTGGACATCACTGGCCTCGATCAACCGGGCATCGGCCGGCACACGGTCTCCCTCGGCCAGCACGACCAGATCGCCGCGCACGACCTCGCGGCCGGCGATGCGCTTTCGTTCACCGCCGCGGATCACCAATGCGCGCGGGCTCGTCAGGTCGCGCAATGCTTCCAGGACCCGCTCCGTGCGGCTTTCCTGGACGACCGTGATCACGATGGAGAACAGCGCGAAGGCGAGCAGGATGAGCGCCTCCTCCGGGCTGCCGAGCAGCAGGTACAGCACGCCGCCGCCGAGCAGCAGCGCCAGCATCGGCTCACGCAGAACCTCGAGCACGATCCGCAACGGCGTCCGCCGCCCGCTGCGCGCCAGTTCGTTGGGGCCATCGGCCGCGAGGCGTGCCGCCGCCTCCCGCTCGCTCAGGCCCCCATCATTCGCCTTGGCCATCGGTGCGTCGAGCATGGTGGTCGTCCTTTGAAGCACCTGGCGCCGCAGGCCCGCGATGGGGAAGCCCGAGGTCGCGGGATGGCAACGCGGGGGCGGCAGGATCGGATAGGACGAAAATGTTTCGCCCAGGATGGGCCGTTGTGCCGGCTCGCGCGTTGATCGGCATCAAGGACCTCCACCCCTGGTGACGCGGATGATGGCCCCCTGGAACGCCATGGCCCGCCGAGCGGCCAACAGCAGGTGAGGCAGCATCCCGTGCGACGAGGCCTGGTCTCAACCTCCGACCTCAAGACTGCGCGGTGGCCCGGGCCTGCCACGGTGAGCCCACCCGCGCGGCATTGCGGCCGGTGACGGCACTTCAACTGCTGCTGTATATTTCGACGGCACTGCTGGCGCAGATCACGATCGGAATCGGCGTCGCCCTATGGCATCGGCGGCGGAATGTCGCATCGCTGGCGCCGATCCCGGTCGGGCCGCGTGCCACCGCACCGGCCTGGCAAGGCTCGCGCAGCTTCCGTGTGCTGCGGCGTGACTTCGAGGATGCGCTGCGAACGCAATGCTCCTTCCTGCTGGCGCCCGTCGATGGCGCGCCCTTGCCGCCGTTCCTGCCGGGCCAGTTCCTCACCTTCGCGCTCGACATCCCGCAGATTGCGGGGGCCGCCGGACGGTCGATCACGCGCTGTTACTCCCTCTCTGACGCGCCGCGTCCAGACGCCTACCGCATCACCGTCAAGCGGGCCGCTCCGCCCGCGGGCCGGCCCGATCTGCCCCCCGGTGCCGCATCCACCCATCTGCATGACGCGGTGCGGGAGGGTGATCTGCTGCAGGTGAGGGCGCCCTCCGGTGGCTTCTTCATCGACCGTGATGCCGAGGTCCCGGCCGTCTTCATCGCCGGTGGCATCGGCATCACACCCATGATGAGCATGCTGGGCTGGTGCCTGGAGCAGCAGCCCGGGCGCGTCCTGCACCTCTACTACGGGCTTCGCCACAGCGGTGAACATGCGTTCAAGGCAAGGCTTGAGGCGCTGGCGGCCCAGTATCCCTCCTTCCACCTGAACGTCGTCTACAGCCAGCCAGGCGCCGGTGATTCTCAGGGGCGGGACTATCAGCACATCGGGTATGTCGATGGGGCGCTGCTGCGCCAGACGCTGCCGCATGGCCGGCAGCAGTTCTACGTCTGCGGGCCACCGCCGATGATGGCGAGCCTGATCCCCGCCCTCCTGGCCTGGGGCATTGCCCCGCGCGACATCCATCACGAGGCCTTCGGGCCTGCCTCCCTCACCCCGGTTCAGGCCGCATGCGGCGATGCCGGGACAACCACCGCCATCACGGCCGACGTCCAGTTCCGCCGCTCGGGACGCACGCTGATCTGGAACGGGCAGGATGCGAACCTGCTGGACTTTGCCGAGCGCCATGGCGTGGCCGTGGAATCCGGCTGCCGGTCCGGCAGTTGCGGCAGTTGCGAGACAACCGTGGTGTCCGGCCACGTCCGCTATGCCGTGCAGCCCGACCAGGAGGTGGCGCCCGGCCGCTGCCTGCTCTGCGTCGGCACGCCGGGCTCGGCGCTGGTGCTTGAGGCATGACCGGCAGCCTCATCAACCGTGAAGTGCTGCCCTTCGTGCTGGCCCTGGCCGCCCTGGCGGCCGCGGCACTGCTGCTCGATCTCGTGCTGCATCTGGCTGACGCTGTGTGGATAGGCCGCTACCTCGGCATTCCCGGCACGGCGCTGATCCTGCTTTCGCTGCGGTACTCGCTGCGCAAGCGCAAGCTGATCACCAGCGGCAATCCGGTGCAGTTGCTGCGCGCGCATGAATGGATGGCCTGGGCCGGATCGCTGCTGGTGCTGGTGCATGCCGGCATCCATTTCAACGCGATCCTCGGCTGGCTGGCGGTCTGGGCGATGCTCATCACCGTCGGCAGTGGGCTGACCGGAAAATACCTGCTCGCACGCTCGCGACGCCGCATGGAGGCAAGCCGCCTGCAATTCCGCGACGAGGGGCTGTCGGCCGGTGCGGTCGAGCAACGGCTCTACTGGGACAGCCTGACCTTCGACGCCATCAAGGAATGGCGCGTCGTGCACGTCCCGATCACGCTTGCCTTCGCCGTGCTGGCGACGGCGCATATCCTGGCCGTCTTCCTGTTCTGGGGCTGGCGATGAAGCGCCCCTGGATCATGCTGATCGTCGCTGCCAACCTGGTCGTGATCGTGGCGCTCGCCATCCTCTACCCACACCCGATGGTGAGCCCCGGCCCGCTGGTGCCGGCACATGCGCAACTCTCGACGGATTGCTTTGCCTGCCACGCGCCGCTGCGTGGTGCCTCGCCGGCGCGCTGCGTCACCTGCCACGCGGTCGCGGATATCGGCGTGCGCTCCACCACCGGGGTCGCCCTGGCGCGGACGGGGCCTGCGGCGCGAACACCCTTCCACCAGCACCTGGTCGCGCAGAATTGCCTCGCCTGCCATAGCGACCATCAGGGCTCACCGATCGGCCAAAGCTCCCGCATGACGTTCTCCCACGCCCTGCTGCAGCCCACGACGCAGACGAGTTGCGTGACCTGCCATACGGCCCCCGCCAACGCCTTCCATCGCGGCCTCACCACGGGGTGCGCGCAATGCCACGGCACGGAGCGCTGGAAGCCCGCCACTTTCGATCACGCCCGGCTGTTCCTGCTCGACCGGGACCATAATGCGCCCTGCGCGACCTGCCATGTGAACAACGATACCAGCCGCTACACCTGCTATGGCTGCCATGAACACCAGCAGGACCGCATCAGGGCCAAGCACCTGCGGGAGGGAATCCGCGATTTCCAGAACTGCGTATCCTGCCATCGCAGTGCCCATGGCGAGCGCGAGGGTCGCGGCAGACGGGACTGATCGCCGGATTCGCGGTGACCGGAAAAACGCCGCAGCGCGCGTGCCTAGTCCCCCGCCTTGACAAGAAAGCGCGCAAAGGCGGCAAGGGCGGCTTCGCTGACATGGTGCTCCAGCCCTTCCGCATCCGCCTCCGCCGTGTTGCGGTCGAGCCCGACGGCGATCAGGAAACGCACCACCAGTTCATGCCGCGCCTTGGCGGACGTGGCGAGCGCCTGGCCATCGGCTGTCAGGAACAGGCCGCGATAGGGCTTGGTTTCCACCAGCCCGTCACGCTGCAACCGGCCGATGGTCGCGGTGACGGTCGCCTGGGAAACGCCCATGCGCCGCGCCAGGTCCACCGCCCGGGCCTCCCCATCCTCCCGCAGCAGGTCGGCGATCAGCTCGACATAGTCCTCGGCCGTCGCGGTGCGATCCGCCTCCCGCTGCCGCGCGAAGCGGGCGGCTTGGTCCTCGGCGGCGGGCAGGGGCCGCAGCGGGTCGCGGCGGGTATTGCGGGGGCGGTCGATCATTTGCCTCTTGATAGCGGCTCAAACACTTCTTAGCCTATGCTAAATTGTGGAGGCTATGCTCGACCATGCCAACCGAAGCGACCCTCCGCCCCGCCTCCGGTGCGCGTGAGCCGAGCCTGCCGGAAGTCCATCGCAGCGTGGCGGTGCCGAATGCGGGCGGCTTCCTGCGCAAGCTGTTCGCCTTCATGGGCCCGGGCTACCTCGTCGCGGTCGGCTACATGGACCCCGGCAACTGGGCCACCGCGCTCGCCGGCGGGTCGGCCTTCGGGTACACGCTGCTGGCTGTCGCCCTCGTCTCCTCCTTGATGGCGATCCTGCTCCAGGCGCTCTGCGCCCGGATCGGCATCGCCACCGGCCGGGACCTGGCGCAGCTCTGCCGCGAACGCTTCCCGAAATGGGTGGCCTACCCGCTCTGGGCGCTGGCGGAAGTGGCGATCTGCGCCACCGACCTGGCGGAGCTGATCGGCACGGCGATCGCGCTGGAATTGCTGTTCGGCATCCCGCTGATCTTCGGCGTCATGCTCACCGCGCTCGACGCCTTCCTGATCCTGTGGCTGCAGAACAAGGGGATGCGGTGGCTTGAAGCGCTGATCTTCGGGATGATCGTGCTGATCTTCGGCTGCTTCGCCGTACAGATCGTGCTGTCCGATCCGCAATGGGGGGAAGTGCTGCGCGGCTACATCCCATCCACCTCCATCGTGACGAATGAAACGCAGCTCTACCTCGCCATGGGCATCCTTGGCGCGACGGTGATGCCGCACAACCTGTATCTCCACACCGCCGTCGTGCAATCGCGCGCCTGGACGCTGGATGAACCCGGGAAGAAGGAGGCGATCCGCTTCGCGACCTGGGACAGCACCATCGCCCTGGGCCTGGCGCTGCTGATCAACTCCTCCATCCTCATCACCGCCGCCGCCACCTTCCACGCCGCCGGCAAGACTGAAGTGGCCGAGATCGGCGATGCCTATGAGCTGATCGCGCCACTGCTGGGCAGCGAGATGGCCGCCAAGCTGTTCGCCATTGCGCTGCTGCTCTGCGGCATCAGCGCCACCGTCACGGCCACGCTGGCAGGGCAGGTGGTGATGGAGGGTTTTCTCCGATTCCGGCTGCCCCCGGTTGCCAGGCGTCTTGTCACGCGGCTGATCGCCATCATCCCGGCGGTGATCGTGACCTGGATCTACGGGGCATCCGGCACCGCGCAGTTGCTGATCCTGTCGCAGGTCATCCTTTCCCTGCAACTGCCCTTCGCGGTCATCCCACTGATGCTGTTCGCGCAGGACAAATCACGCCTTGGCGCACTGGCGGCGCCGCGCTGGCAGGTGATGGTGGGCTGGGCCTGCGCGGCGTTGATCGTCGCGTTGAACGTGAAGCTGCTGTTCGACGCCGCCTTCGGGGATTGAGCAGCGGGTGGATCACAATACCCCCGGCATCGCCCGCGCCATGAAATCCAGAAAGACCTGGATCTTCACAGGCGTATAGGGCGTCTGCCGGAACACCGCGTAGATGCCGAGGTCGAAGGTGGTGTTGGTGGCGCGCAGCGCCGGCAGCAGGCGGATCAGGCGACCTTCCGCCAGGTCTCGCCGCACCGTGTAGTCATCCAGCAGCGCCACCCCATCGCCCTGCAACGCCAGGGCGCGCAGCACCTCGCCATTATTCGTGGTGAAGGGGGAGGGAACCATCACCTCCTCCAGCCGCCCCTCGACGAGGAAGCGCCAGACGATCTCCTCCGGCCCCATCCAGTAGGTGAGGCAGCGGTGATGGATCAGGTCGCCGGGCGCGCGCGGCTCAGGCGTGCGCGAAAGATAGGCAGGGCTCGCCACCAGGATGCGCTCGCTTTCCAGCAGGCGGCGCTGCATAAGATGCTGTTCCTGCGGGCGACTGAGGCGGAGGTCGATGTCGAAGTCCTCCTCCCCCAGCCGGGCGGCGCGTTCGGAGAGAATCAACTCCACCTTCAGCGCCGGATTTTCCACCTGAAAGCGCGGCACCAGCGGTGCGACCACGCGCAGCCCGAACATGGTGCGGGAATGCACGCGCAGAGTCCCCGCCGGGGTGGCCTGCAAGGCCGTGGCCGCGGCCTCCGCATCCCTGAGGCTTTGCAGGATGCCGCGGACCTGCCCGTGGTAGAGCTGCCCCGCTTCCGTCAGCGTCAGCGAGCGTGTCGTCCGGTTCAGCAACTGCGTCCGCAGGGACGCCTCGAGATGCGCGATGTGGCGGGAGACCGAGGAAGGGGCCAGGCCGAAGCGCCGCCCGGCGGCAGAAAAGCTGCCCTCCCGCACGGCTTCCAGGAACAGCTCGATCGCCTGCAGGCGGTTCATCGCGGCAGTTTCATTCGTGCATCTTCTGCAAAGGTGCTGACGATGAATACCGGATTGTTCGGCGACTTGTCACGCCGGCAAAGTGCCTCCCACCAGGTCAAGGCCGTGCGAGGCAAACCGCGCGGGACCACAACGGAGGAAGCTACATGGAATTCGGCGTCTTCATCCTGATGCAGCAGCGCGGCTATCATCAGACCTCCGACAGCGTCATGCGCAGCGCGGTGGAACAGACCGTGGGCGCCGAGCAGGCGGGCTTCGACACTGCCTGGTATGCCGAACACCACTTCTCCAACTA
>CANJXD010000057.1 GCA_947478535.1 Acetobacteraceae bacterium | reverse complement strand
CGCGCTGGCATCCAGTTCATCCAGGTATTGCATCAGTGACTCCAGCGGAGACGGCAGGGCGGTCTGTCTCGGGGGCGCGGAGCGTGCCAGTGTTCCGCCGCAGCGCAACCCCATGGGATGACCCGTGCCGCTTTTCGACCCCGCCGAGTTCGAGATACCCGCTGGTATCACCCATGTCTGCGCCGCCGGCGAGACGCCGGTGCTGCGCGCCCAGCCCGCGGCGCTGGCCCGGATGGCGACGGATAAGGGCCTGGGCTTCGCCGGGCGGGACCGGCTGGATGGGGAGGTGGAGCGGCTGCGCGGGCGGATCGCGGCGTTCTGGGCGGTGCAGCCCGGGGATATCGGCCTGGTCGCCTCGGTGGCGGAAGGCATGTCGATGCTGGTGGAGAGCCTCGATTGGCGGGAGGGCGACAATGTCGTGCTCGACCGCAACGAATATGCCTCCGTCGTCGCGCCGCTGGCGATGCGGCGGAGCGTGGAGCTGCGATTCGCGGTGATGGCGGACCCGGCGGCGGTGGCGGCGGTGGTGGATCGGCGGACGCGGATGCTGGCGGTCAGCGCCGTGTCCTACCTCGATGCGCGGCGGCATGACCTGGCGGCGCTGCGCGGTGTCGCGGATGGCGTGGGGGCGATGCTGGTGGTGGATTTCACCCAAGGGGCGGGGTGGATGCCGATCGAGGCCGCGGTCGCGGATTTCGCCTTTTCCTCCTGCTACAAATGGATGCTGGGGCTGACGGGCACGGCGATCGCGTATTGGAACCGGGACCGACAGCCGGCTTGGGCGCCGGCGACGGCGGGGTGGTATTCCATCGTCAGCGGTCCCCGGCCGGACTACGCGCAGCCGATCATGCTGCGCGCCGATGCGGGGCGATTCACCCGGGGCAATCCGTCCCACGCCGCCGTCTATGCGCTGCATGCGGCGCTCGACTACCTGGAGCAATTCCCGCGCGGGGCGGTGGAGCGCCATGTGCAGGGACTGACCACGGCGCTGCTGGCGCGGCTGGCGGCGGCGGGCATCCCGAGCATGACGCCGCCCGACCCCGCCCAGCATGGCGCGAGCGTCTGCATCGCGCATGAACGGGCCGGGGCCATCGTGGCGGCGATGGCGGAGCGCGGGGTGCTGGCCTGGAATGGGCGTGGGCGTATCCGCATCAGCTTCCACGGCTACAATGACCAAGCCGAGCTTGACCCAATTTTGGCGGCGCTGGGCGCCGCCATGTCTTCCTGAATCCGACGAGGACGCACCATGCTGCAACACCCGCCCGCCGAACCCGGCATGCGCGAGGAGGATATCGACACCCCGGCCCTGGTGCTGGACCTCGATGCCTTCGAGCACAACCTCGACACCATGGCGGCGCTGCTGGCGCCGACGGGGACGAAGCTGCGGGCGCATGCGAAGACGCACAAATCCCCGGTCGTCGCCCTGCAGCAGATGCGGCGCGGCGCCGTCGGGCAATGCGTCCAGAAGGTGGCGGAAGCCGAGGCGCTGGCCTGGGGCGGGGTGCCGGATATCCTGGTCAGCAACGAGGTGATCGCGCCGCGCAAGCTGGCCCGCCTCGCGGCGCTATCCGGCATCGCCAAGGTCGCGGTCTGCGCCGATGACATGGCGGGGATCGCCGCCATCGAGGCGGCGGCAGAAGCGGCCGGCCTGCGCATGACGGTGCTGGTCGAGATCGATTGCGGCGCCGGGCGCTGCGGGGTGGAACCGGGGCCGGCGGCGGTGGCGCTGGCGGAGCGGATCGCGGCCAGCCCGCACCTGATCTTCGGCGGGCTGCAATCCTATCACGGCAATGCCCAGCATCGCCGGACGCCGGAGGAACGCCACGCCGCGATCGCCTTCGCGGCGGAAGGCACGCGGCGGACGGTGGAGCAACTGCGCCAGCGGGGCCTCGCCTGCGCCATCGTCGGCGGCGCCGGCACCGGCACCTTCGGGCTGGAAGCGGCCACGGGGGTGTGGAACGAGATCCAGGCCGGATCCTATGCCTTCATGGATGCGGATTACGGCCGCAACCAGGACCCGCCGCCCTTCCGCCATTCGCTGTTCGTGCTGGCCCAGGTGATGAGCGCGCCGCGGGATGGCTTCGCGGTGCTGGATGCCGGGCACAAGGCGGTGGCGGTGGATTCGGGCCTGCCGCTGATCCATGGCCGGCCGGGGCTGTCCTACACCGGGGCCTCCGATGAGCACGGCAACGTCAAGGCGGAAGGCGTCGCGGCGCCGAAGCTGGGGGAGAAGCTGCGGCTAATCCCCGGCCATTGCGACCCGACCGTGGACCGGCACGACTGGTATGTCGGCGTCCGCGGGGGGCGGGTGGAATGCCTGTGGCCGATCGCCGCGCGCGGCGGGATGGCCTAGCAGGCTGCGGAAGAACGGGCGGGAGAGGGAAGCCTGGCGTCTACGCCCCGTCAGGCGATGACGATGATCTCCGCCCCGTTCCACCCGGTTGCGTTGCGAAGGTCGGCGATGACGAAGGCGGCCGCGCCGCCATAGCCATCGGCGTCCCAGCGCAGCAGGCCAGTGTCGGTCTCGAAGACGAACTGCCCGGTGCCGGCCGGCGCATAGGCACGGCCGCTGGTGTTCTCGATGTAGCGGCCGCTCGTCAGCAGGTTGATCCCCGCGACCAGCCCGCCGCCGAAGCCGGCGGCCGAGACGGCGAGGCTATCCTCGGCGCCGGTGTAGTCCGAGATGCGGTCCCGCCCATGGCCGGAGGCCGCGAACAGGAAGACATCGGCGCCTGAGCCCCCGGTGATACGATCGAAGCCCAGGCCGCCATCGAGGGTATCGGCGCCGGCCTCGCCGGTGATCGTATCCGCCCCCACGCCAGCATCGATCCAGTTCGCCCCGGCATTGCCCGTCATCGCATTGTCGAGCGCGTTGCCGGTGCCGCGCAGCCCCGCCGTGCCGCCAAGGACCAGGCGTTCGAGATTGCTGGCGAGGGTGAAGTCCACACTGGTGACGACGGTGTCATAGCCGGCATCCGCGACCTCGATGATGCGGGCCGTCGCGCTCTCCACGATGTAGCGGTCGCTGCCGAGGCCGCCGGCCATGGTATCGGCGCCACTGCCACCTTCCAGCCGGTCATTGCCCGAGCCGCCATCGAGGCTGTCATCGCCGGCGATGCCGACCAGCGTATCGGCGCCGGCGCCGCCGGCCAGGATATTGGCCTGGGCATCGCCGCGCAGCAGGTCCTGGCCGCCGCCGCCGGTCAGGTTCTCGAAATCGAGGATCTGGTCGCTGCCGGTCTCGGCGCTGGAGGCGCGGCGCGAATTGATCGAGGCGTAGATATCGGCCTGGGTCGCGGCAAGGCTGTAGGTATCGCGGCCCGAACCGCCGGCCATCGTGTCGTTGCCGTCACCGAGGGTGGCGAGGACGACATCGTCGCCGCCATGGCCCGAGATGCTGTCGGCGCCGGCGCCGCCGGTGATCCGCTCGGCCAGGGCGCCGCCGGCGATGGCATCCGCGCCGGCGGTGCCGGTGAGGATATCGCCCGGACGGTCGGTGACGCGGATGCTGAGGGCCTGGCGGAAGTGGGCGCCGCTGGTGTCCGCAACCTCGATCAGCAGGTCATGGATATTGTCGGCGCCGCTGTCGGAGGGCGCTTCGAAATCCGGCACGGCGCGGAAGGACAGGGCGCCGGTCGCCGCATTGATGGTGAAGCGCCCGGCATCGGCGCCGCCGGCGATCGACCAGAGCAGGCCATCGCCCTCGGCATCGGTGGCGAAGGGGGTGTGGAAGGCGCCGGTGGTGTGTTCCGCGACGGTCAGGGCCCGGGTGGCGCCGCCGAACAGCACCGGGGCCTGGTTGCCGAAGACATTCTCATGCAGGGCATCGACGGTGATGGCCCGCACGCGCTGGTCCGGCGTGCTGGCGCCACCGCCGGCGGTCAGCGCGACATGGACGAAGGGGGAGCCAGCGAACAGCACGGTGGACAGATCCGCCACCACGCTGTCCCGCACCACGCCGTCCCAGGACCAGGTGAGGGTCTGGGTTTCGACGTCCCAGGCCAGTTCGACCCGGTGCCAGGCGCCATCGTCGATGCGGCCCAGATCGACCTGGTCCGCCTGGCCGGTACCGAAGCCGGCAAGGCTGGGGGAGAGCAGCCGACCATGGTCCCGCGCGCCGGGACCGCCGCTGCCGATCATCGACTGGAAGGCCAGGGCGAGGGCCTTCTGCAGCCCGTCGATCCCGGTCTCCCCGCTGCCGAGGGCGGCGGAGCGGCGGGGATCGTCATGCAGGACGAGGGCGAAGCCGTCGCGGCCGGCGGCGGTGGCCTGCAGCACCTCGAAGCTGATGCGGACATCGTGGCGCAGGTCGATCCGCGTGGTGCCGCCGAGCCCGCCGAGGGATTGCGCGCCCGCCGGGGTGAGCTGGATGGCGCCGCCGGTGAGCGTCACGGCATCCCCGGTGGTGACCCAGGATTGCGCGGGCAGCTTCGGGGTGATCTCGATGCGGCCGATCTCCCCTGTCGCGATATCGGCGTACCAGATCCAGCCATCCGGGCCCTGCATCATGTGGACGGGGCCGGGGCGGTCATCGAGGCGCGTCAGCAGGCGCAACTCCCCGGGGTTGTCCACGTCGAGGCTGAAGACGCGGCCGGAGATGAAATCGCTGAAGAAAAAGTCGTTGTTGAATTCGGCGGGGTAGCGGGTACCGGAATAGACCACGCTTCCGCCGACCAGCGCCTGCATCTGGAAGCCCGGCGCGGAACTGTCATGCGAGAAGGCGCGCAGCGGCAGGGTGGGATCGACCAGGCCCTGGGCGATGGCGTCATAGAAGGCCCGGGCGCCGGGCATGTCACGATAGACGGTGGTGGGGGAGAGCAGGCCATCGCCGCCTTCCAGCCAGGGCCAGCCGAAATTCGCGCCGGGCCCGGCGACATTCACCTCCTCATAGGACCACCAGCCGACATCGCCGATGACGGTCCGGCCATCCGGCAGGATGGCGAAGGAGAAGGGGTTGCGCAGGCCGAGCTGGAAGACCTTCGCCCGGTTGGTGTCGAGGTCCATACCCGGCGTGACGAAGGGATTATCCGCCAGGCCGTCGCCGGTGATCGGGTCGATGCGCAGGATCTTGCCGGACATGCTGTCGAGCGACTGCACATCGGCGGTGCGGGGGTCGGCGTAGTTGTAGGAAGTGCCGTCGCCGGTCGCGACATAGAGCGCGCCGTCAGGGCCGAAGACCAGCGCGCCACCGGCGTGGGAGACGCTGTCGACCTTGATGTAATCCTGCTTGTAGCCGTTCACCCATTCCGCCGGGGTGACGCCGGCCACCTTCTCGGAGGAGGGAAGGGCGGAGTGTTGCGGCTCGGTGAAGTCGAGGGCGCCGTTGCCGGAGATGTCGGCCAGCGACTGGCCGGCACCGCCGAGCAGGATCACCTTGCTGTCGGGCACCACGGTCGTATAGCCGGTGGTGGCATCCAGCGTGTGGCGCACGAGATGGGCGTAGCGGTTGCCGTCCCCGTTGCGGCCCGCCCCGCCGGAGCCGCCGACACCGGGCGGATCCACGACATACAGAAGATAGATATAGGGGTTGTTCGCGAGGTCCGGGTGCAGCGCGATGCCCATCAACCCGCGATCGCCGAGATTGTTCACCTCCGCGGTTAAACTCATCATCCGGTCGAGCGTGCCGGCATCGGTATCGGCGATGTTCACATAGCCGTCCTTGCCGGCGATGTAGAGCTTCGTCGGGTCGAGCGGGGAGAAGGCGAAGCGGATGGGCTGGTTCATCGTGCCGGCCACCACCGGCACCAATTCCATGTCGTAGTCCATCACCTCCGGCTCATCCGGTGGGGGCGGGGCGGGCGTTTCGTCATCCAGGATGGAGATACGGATGGTGCGCGGCGCGCCGAGGGTGGCGCCCACGGTGTCGATCAGGGCGAGGCTGAACACCTCCGTCGCCTCGCCGAGGCTGTCGTTGAGGATGGTGACGGGGACCAGGGCACGGTCGGCGCCGGCGGCGATGGTGACCGTGCCGGAGGCGGCCAGGAAATCCACCCCCGTCGTCGCGGTGTCGGTGGTGACGCCATAGGTGACGGTGACGGGGGTATTGGTCGGGCCGCTCCGGCGAATCTCGACATAGGCGGTGCCGGAGGTCTCATCGACCTGCAATTCGGTGTGGCCCAGGAAGACGGAAATGGTGCCGCTCACGAAAGCCTCCGCGAAGGCGGGCGCGGGGGGCGCCTCACAGCATCGTGCGTGGCGATCGGAGAGGGATCGGAACGCGTCGTAATTTGTGCGACACGTTTCGATAATCAGCAAGAATTATTTATCTATCTTTATCCAAAATTATACACGCTTCATTGCATCGGGTCGTCAGCGCAACTCCGCCGTACGGAGACGGCTACCCGGTGCGGGCTGCGGGGGTGGGGTGGCGGGGCGAACCGGAGGCGCGGCGGTCTGCCGCAGGGCGGAGGGTGTCGCGACCGTGGGGCGTGAGGGTTGGGCCCGCGCCACCGAGCGGCCGGGTGCGGGTTGCTGGCGCGGTGCGGCGGCAGTGCGGGCAGGCGCCGTGGGCCGAGGCGGCGTCGCCGGGCGGGCGACGGGGCGCACCGGGACGGCGGCGCTGGCGTTACGGAGCATGCCAGGCGCGGCGGTGGCGGCGGGTGCGCGGGCCATATCGGTGCGGGGCGCGATGCCAAGGCCGGAGAAGCCCTGGTCGAGCAGGGCGCCCATGTGCTGGTCGCGTTCCACCCAGGAATTGCCGCCAAAGACGGCGCCCACCACGCGCTGCCCACCACGGCTGGCGCTGGTGACGATGTTGAAGCCGCTGTCGCGGATATAGCCGGTCTTGATGCCGTCCACGCCCTCATACTCGCCGAGCATGCGATTGTGGTTGCGCAGGCGCAGGCCGCGGAACTGGGCGTGCTGCATGCCGAAATAGTGATAGCGGTCTGGGAAATCCTGGATCAGGCGGCGGCCGAGCGTCGCCATGTCCCGCGCCGTGGTGACCTGGTCCGGGTCCGGCAGGCCGGAGGCGTTGCGGAAGGTGGTGCGCGTCATGCCCAGGCTGCGGGCACGCATCGTCATGACCTGGGCGAATCGGTCCTCGGACCCGCTGAGGCGTTCACCCACCGCGGAGGCGACGTCATTGGCCGATTTGGTCACCAGGGCGAGGATCGCCTGTTCGACGGTGATGGACTGTCCCGGTGGGAAGCCGAGCTTGGAGGGGGGGCGGGAGGCCGCTTCCTCGGAGATCGGGACCGGGGAGGTCAGGGTGAGGCGGCCATCGCGCAGCGCCTCGAAGACCATGTAAAGGGTCATCATCTTGGTGAGGGAGGCAGGATGGCGCGTTTCATCCGGACTCGCCTGCACCAGGACATTGCCGGTGCGGTTGTCGAGCACGATGGCGGAGTAGCGGTCACTGCCGATCTGGGCGCGTGCCGGCGGGGCAAGGCCCAGCAGGCAGACGGCCAGCGCGACGAAGCCCGCACAGTCCCGGAGCCGGAAACGCATGGATACTCCCCCGGGGATACACCCCCTGGCTGCACACCCCCCGTGTACCGCCACCCGGAGGAAGATAGGAAGGCGAGGGGGGAAATGTCCATAAGGACGTTTGAGGAACAGGGAGTTACCGCAAGGAGTTAAGCGGCGTTCTTGTGGTGCCGGTGCGGCGCGATTGCTGCCCACCGAGGCCGTCTCGCCCACCCACCATCTGCCAGGCGGGATGTGGCGGCGGGGTGAAACGTTCCCAAAGGTCAGGCAATTGACTTTTGCTGCACTGCAAAAAAATGCTTGCAGTGGGTGCGCGGGACGGCATAGAAGGGGCGTGTGCTGCACCGCAGCAAAATGCCCCGAGGCCGGGAGTTGTGGCCTCCGCCCGCTGGATCGACGCAAATCGGTCCCAGGCGTTCCCACGAGACCCAGGTTGAAGGATTACGCAGATGGCCGCCGAGACGAAGACCGAAAAGCGCAGCATCGCTCTCATTGAGAATGTGGCGCATGGCGCTGCCCAGGGTGCCGCCCAGGGCGCCGCCCAGGCGAAGAAGGTGATGGAAGACGGCGCCGCGCAGGCGCGCGTCGCGATGGAGCAGGGCATGCAGCAGGCATCGAAGACCGCCGAGGGCTTCTTCAAGGCCGCCGAGGAGGCCGCTGAGTTCGGCCGCGGCAACCTCGAGGCCTTCACCAAGGCGTCGCAGGCGCTGACGATCGGCTTCCAGGACCTCGGCAAGCAGTATTTCGCGGTGTCGCAGGCCCTGACGGACCACCTGGTGGAAAGCGCCAAGGCGCTGTCCGGGGTGAAGTCCCTGAAGGAAGCCACCGACATCCAGTCCGCCTTCGCCAAGGCGTCGATGGAGCGGACCATGAGCGAAGCGACGAAGCTGCAGGAGGCCGCCTATCGCCTCGCCGAGCAGGCTTCCGCCCCGATCACGGCCCGCATGACGCTGGCCGCCGAGAAGTTCGCCAAGCCCCTCGCGGCTTGAAGAGTGACGGGAGCCGGGGTGGTCCCTCCACCCCCCCGGCTTCAACGTCCGGCCCGTCCTGGCCTGTCGCTTCTTCCCTTTTTGGGAAGGATTGCGACGGCCGGGGCGGGCCTTTCGTGTTTTTGGACGGGAAAATTAGCATTCCAGCCATGGAGTTGCGCTTCTCTGCCATTCAATGTGCGCGAAGCCCTTCACTCTCGGCCCAAGGCTCCGATATCCTATGTCTGTGGATGCCCCGGGGCGTTTGGTCCGGGCAGTCAACCAAGGTAGGCATGAGCGACAGCGACAAGCGTCCAGGTCAGGGCAACGGTGGGGACGGGCCGAACACCGGCGTGGTGGTCAAGGCACGGCCGCGCACGCGCAAGCCGTCGATGTACAAGGTACTGATGCTCAACGACGACTACACGCCGATGGAATTCGTCGTGCACGTCCTCGAGCGCTTCTTCCAGAAGAACCGGGAGGAGGCGACGCGCATCATGCTGCATGTGCATCGCAGGGGTGTGGGCGTCTGTGGCGTCTATACCTACGAAGTGGCGGAAACCAAGGTTACCCAGGTCATGGACCTGGCGCGGCAGAACCAACACCCCCTGCAGTGCACCATCGAGAAGGAATAGCGTGGCGGGGGCTGTCGCAAGGGAGAGGGAGCGACCACATTGAGGGCAACCAGCGCCGGGGTGTTCCGTTGAACGTCCTGGTCACCCGATAGGGAGCGTCAGACCAATGCTGTCCCGCAACCTCGAGCAGACGCTCCACCGCGCCCTTGGCCTCGCCAATGACCGTCGGCACGAATACGCGACTCTCGAACACCTGCTGCTCGCCCTCGCCGAAGATACGGACGCGGCGACGGTGCTCCGCGCCTGTGGCGTGGATAACGAAAAGCTGAAGAAGGACTTGGCGGAGTTCCTGGACAAGGACCTCGCCGGACTCGTCTCGGAACGCGCGGGGGATGCCAAGCCCACCGCCGGCTTCCAGCGCGTGGTCCAGCGCGCCGCGATCCATGTGCAGTCGTCCGGGCGGGATGAGGTGACGGGGGCCAATGTGCTCGTCGCCCTGTTCAGCGAACGGGAAAGCCATGCGGTCTATTTCCTGCAGTTGCAGGACATGACGCGGCTCGACGCGGTGAACTTCATCAGCCACGGCATCGCCAAGGCCCCCGGCCGCAGCGCCGCTCGTCCTGTGCAGGGCAGCAGCCCCCAGACCCCGGAGGAAACCCCGGAGAAGGAGGAAAAGCCGGCGCGTGGCGGCCCGCGCGGCCAGGACGCGCTGACGAATTACTGCGTTAACCTGAACAAGAAGGCGCAGGCGGGCAAGATCGACCCGCTGATTGGCCGCGACAGCGAGATCGAGCGGACGATCCAGATCCTCTGCCGCCGCACCAAGAACAACCCGCTCTACGTGGGTGACCCCGGCGTCGGCAAGACGGCGATCGCGGAAGGGCTGGCGAAGCGGATCATCGAGGGCGATGTGCCCGAGGTGCTGCTGAAATCCACGATCTTCGCGCTCGACATGGGCAGCCTGCTGGCCGGCACCCGCTACCGCGGCGATTTCGAGGAACGGCTGAAGGCCGTGGTGAACGAGCTCGAACAGCAGCCGGGCAGCATCCTGTTCATCGACGAGATCCATACGGTGATTGGTGCCGGGGCGACCTCCGGCGGCGCCATGGATGCGTCGAACCTGCTTAAGCCGGCGCTGGCCCAGGGCACGCTGCGCTGCATCGGCAGCACGACCTACAAGGAATACCGCCAGCACTTCGAGAAGGACCGAGCGCTGGTCCGCCGCTTCCAGAAGATCGACGTCAATGAGCCGACGATCGAGGATACGGTGAAGATCCTCCAGGGCCTGAAGACCAACTACGAGAAGCACCACAAGGTCCGCTACACGCCCGAAGCCATCCGCGCGGCGGTCGAACTGTCCGCGAAGTACATCCACGACCGGAAGCTGCCGGACAAGGCGATCGACGTGATCGACGAGGTCGGTGCCTCCCGCATGCTGCTGCCGGAGCATAAGCGGCGGAAGACGGTGACGCTGAAGGATGTGGAGGAGATCGTCGCCAAGATCGCCCGCATCCCGCCGAAGACCGTCTCCAACGACGACAAGGAAACGCTCCGCACCCTGGAGCGCGACCTGAAGTCGATGGTGTTCGGGCAGGAGAAGGCGATCGACGCGCTCTCGGCCGCGATCAAGCTGTCCCGCGCCGGGCTGCGGGATGCGGAAAAGCCGATCGGCAACTATCTGTTCAGCGGGCCTACCGGCGTCGGCAAGACGGAAGTCGCGAAGCAGCTCTCGAAGACGCTCGGCATCGAGCTGATCCGCTTCGACATGTCCGAGTACATGGAACGCCACAGCGTCTCCCGCCTCATCGGTGCGCCGCCGGGCTATGTCGGCTTCGACCAGGGCGGGTTGCTCACCGATGGCGTCGACCAGCATCCGCATTGCGTGCTGCTGCTCGATGAGATCGAGAAGGCGCACCAGGATCTCTACAACATCCTGTTGCAGGTGATGGACCACGGGAAGCTGACGGACCACAACGGCAAGACCGTCGACTTCCGCAACGTCATCCTGATCATGACGACGAATGCCGGCGCCGCCGACATGGCCAAGCCCACCATCGGCTTCGAACGCGCCCAGCGCGTCGGAGAGGATGAGGACGCCATCAAGCGGATGTTTACGCCGGAATTCCGCAACCGCCTCGATGCCGTGATCCCCTTCTCCGGCCTGACGCCGGAGATCGTGGCCCGCGTCGTCGACAAGTTCATCATGCAGTTGGAAGCCCAGCTGGCTGACCGGAATGTCACGATCGAGCTGAGCAGCGCCGCCCGCGAATGGCTGGCCGAGCGCGGTTATGAGCCGATGTACGGCGCGCGGCCGCTGGCGCGGGTGATCCAGGAAGTGGTGAAGAAGCCGCTGGCCGAGGAATTGCTGTTCGGCCGGCTGGTGAAGGGTGGCTCGGTGAAGGTCGGGCTGAAGGATGGGGCGCTGGTCTTCGATTACCTCGAAGCCACGCCCCCCGCGCTGCCGAAGCCCGAGGATAGCGGCGATGGCGATGGCGAGGCGGAGAAGGAACCCGAGACCGTCGAGTAGGCGGCGCCTCGGCCTGGCGTCAGGAAACTGCGAAGGCGTCGTTCCCCTGGTGGGTGCGGCGCCTTTTGCTTGTGAGGGGAATGCGACGGATGACGACGGATACGCGGATCAACGACTGGGATGAATACAGCGGCGCACTGCGGGAGCGGGGCAAGGAATTCGGCCAACTCCATCCGGAACTGATGAAGGGCTTCGGGGCCCTGAGCCGCGGCGCTTCGACGACGAAGCATATCGACGCGAAGACGCGGGAGTTCATCGCGCTCGCCGTGGCGGTGACGACGCGCTGCACGGGGTGCATCGACGCGCATGTCCGCAAGGCGAAGGCCGCCGGGGCGACGAAGGAGGAGATCGCGGAGGCGCTGGGTGTCGCGGTCGCGCTGAATGCCGGGGCGGCGCTGACCTATTCGCTGCACGTGCTGGATGCGATGGACGGCGCTGGCGAGAAGTAAGGTTGGTGGCGCCCCCACCCTCCCGCTCCGCGGGAGGGTGGAACTACTTCCGCGGCAAGACCCGGGCCGTGGCGCTGGCAACGGCCAGCACGTCACCGGCCGCGTTGCGCAATTCGCCTTCCAGGAAGGCGACGCTTTTGCCCAGGCGCCGCATGCGCCCGAAGCCGGTGAGCGGTCCCGGCAGCGCGGCCTGAAGGAAGCTTGTCTTCAACTCCAGCGTCGGCAGCATGACGCTGTGGCGGGAGGCGCCGAGGGCGGCGATGGTCATGGCGGTGTCGAGCAGGGTGACGATGACGCCGCCATGGATGGTGCCGATGGCGTTGAGGTGCTCCTCACCGGCCAGGAAGCCGCATTCGGCGATGCCGGCGGTGGAATCCAGTGTGATGATGCGAAAGCCGATGGATCGGGCGAGGGGGTAGTCATGCCCTCGGGCGATGCGGGCGGCGAGGGCGGTGTCGTCCTCGGTCATGGGTGTTTCGCCTCCATGGGCCGGATATCCTCCAGCCGGTTGACATCCCGCAGCGCGGGGAACCAGCGCATCCAGAGCAGCGCGACGGCGACGGTGCCGACCCCGCCCAGCACCACGGCCGCGACCGGGCCGATCAGCGTCGCAGCGAGGCCCGATTCGAATTCGCCGAGCTGGTTCGAAGTGCCGATGAACAGCGAATTCACCGCCGCCACCCGCCCGCGCATGTCATCGGGTGTGGCGAGTTGCACGAGGGACTGGCGCACCACGACGCTGACGGTATCCCCCATGCCGACAAAGGCGAGGGCGATGGCGGACAGGACCAAATTCTCCGATAGGCCGAAGACAATGGTGGCGAGGCCGAACAGGATGACGCCGGCGAACATCTTGCGCCCGGCTCTGGGCCCGAGCGGCCGCCAGGCCAGCAGCAGCCCCATGGCGAGCGCGCCCACCGCCGGTGCGGCGCGCAGGATGCCGAGGCCGCTCGGGCCGGTGTGCAGGATGTCCCGCGCATAGATCGGCAGCAGCGCGACCGCGCCACCCAGCAGCACCGCCGCCATGTCGAGCGAAATGGCGCCGAGCAGGGCCGGGCGGGCGAGGACGAAGCGGATGCCGGAGAACAGGCTCTCCGCCGAGACCGGCCCGCTGAGCCCCTGGCGCGGGGCCGTCCGGATCGCGAAGGCCATGAAGCCGGCGAGGAGATAGCCGAAGGCGGCGGTGTAATAGACGACCTCCGCGCCGCCGAATCCGTAGAGGATGCCGCCTACCGCCGGCCCGGCGATGGAGGAGACCTGGTTGACGGAGGAGGACAGCGCGGTGGCGCGCGGCAGGTTGCGGGTGCCGACCACCCCGGCGAGCAGTGCCTGCTGGGCTGGCATCTCGAAGGCTTTGGCGGCACCGATGATGGCGACGATGGCGAAGATGATGCCCGTGCTGATCCAGCCACCCTGGCTCGCGATGGCGAGGCCGAGCACGGCGGCGGCGATGATGAGGCGGCAGAAGCCCACCAATGCGCGGCGGTCGTAGCGGTCCGCCGCATGGCCGGTGACGAGGGTGAGCGCCAGCATGGGCAGGAACTGCACGAGGCCCGTCAGCCCGAGCGCCATGGCACTGTCCGTCAGCTGATAGACCTGCCAGCCGACGGCCACGACCTGCGCCTGGAGGGCCAGGCCGGAGAGGATGCGGGAGCCGAGGAACAGGAGGAAAGGCGGCTGCCGCAGGAGTGACGCGGCGGTGGGGGAGGCATCAGGCATGGCGCAGGGAACACCGCGCGCCGCGCGGCGTCCAGCGCCCGGCTTCGCAAGGGGCATTCGGCCAGGGCATGATGCGCGCTGGATCGAGACGGAATTCCACCATGAGTGACGAGCTTCGCACCCGGGTCATCCTCACCGCCCCGGCTCTGGCCGCCTGGATGCGGGGGGCGGCGCCGCCGGTGGTGCTGTGCGTGCGCAATCCGCGGATGGCCGAACACGCGATGGAACCACGGATTCCGGGCGCCATCGATATCGACCTGCCCAGCGAACTGGCCTCCCCGGGCGGGGGGGTTAAGGGCAGCCGGCCGCTGCCGGAGATCGCGGCGTTGCAGGCGCATGCGCGGGGCTGGGGCATCCGGCAGGGGCAAAGCGTGGTGGTCTATGACCATGACCGCTGCCTGCAGGCGGGGCGCGGCTGGTGGGTGCTGCGCTGGGCCGGGATCGCGGATGTACGGATGCTGGATGGCGGCTTCGCGGCCTGGCAGGCAGCGGGGCTCTCGGTGGAGACAGCGCCCGGCCGGGCGGCACCGGGGGATGTGGTGCTCTCGCCCGGGCATCTCGGTGTGCTGGATGCGGATGGCGCGGCGGCGATGGCGCGTGAGGGCATCCTGCTCGATACGCGGGTGCGGCCGAACTATATCGGGGCGACGGTGCCGGAGGGCGCGGCGCGGCGCGGGCATATCCCGGGTTCCGTCAGTGCGCCGGCCATCGATAACCTGACCGAGGCCGGGACCTTCACGGAGGCCGAGACGCTGCGGCATCTCTATGCGGCGCTAGGGGTGGATGGCAGCGGCAAGGTGGGGATTTCCTGCGGGGCGGGGATCTCGGCGGCGCATGCGGTGGCGGTGCTGGCCTCGATCGGGATCGAGGCCTCGATGTATCCGGGCTCCTGGTCCGCCTGGATCGCCGATCCCGCGCGGCCGGTGGTGGTGGGCGGCAAGCCGGAATGAGCGTGTTCGATTTTGATCGGCCGATCGACCGACGCGGCACCGGCAGCAACAAATGGAGCCGCTACGCCCCGGATGTGCTGCCGCTCTGGGTTGCGGACATGGATTTCGCGGTGGCGCCCGCCATCACCGCGGCGCTGCGGCGACGGTTGGACCACCCGGTCTTCGGCTATGGCGTGGCGCGGGACGGGGTGCGGGACGCCGTGCTGGCGATGCTGGAGGCCGAGCATGGCTGGCGCGTGGCGCCGGAGGCGATCTGCTTCCTGCCCGGCGTCGAGCCCGGCTTCAACATGGCGCTGAAATCGCTGGTGGAACCTGGGCTCGGCGTGGTGGTGCAGACGCCCGCCTATCGGCCGATGCTGACCGCGCCGGGCCATTGGGGATTGCCGCGGATCGACGCGCCGCTGACGCTCCGCGATGGCCGCGTGACCTGCGACATGGCGGCGCTCCGCCAGGCGTTGCGCGGGGCGGGGGCGCTGCTGTTCTGCAACCCGCACAACCCCCTGGGGAAGGTCTTCACCCCGGACGAATTGCGGGAGATCGGGCAGGCGGCGCTGGCGGCGGGCGCGTTGGTGATCTCGGATGAGATCCATGCGGGGCTGGTGCTGGACGGGCGGGCGCATGTGCCGATCGCTTCGCTCGATCCCGCCATCGCCGCGCGCAGCGTCACGCTGATGTCGGCGAGCAAGACCTGGAACATCGCCGGCCTCAAGACCGCCTTCGCCATCGTGCCAGATGCGGGCCTGCGGGAGAAGTTCCTCGGCTGCAAGGCGGGGATGGTGGACAGCGTGAACATCATGGGGTTGGAGGCGACCGAGGCCGCGCTGACCGAAGGCGGGCCATGGCGGCGGGCGCTGCTGGCCTATCTGCAGGGCAACCGGGACTGGCTGGTGGAGGCCGTGCGGGCGCGGCTGCCGGGCATCACCATGCATGCGCCGGAAGGCACGTTCCTCGGGTGGATGGAGTGCCGGGGGCTGGCGCTGGGGGCGGAGCCGGCCGCGTGGTTTCTCGACCACGCGCGGGTGGCCTTCAGCGCCGGCAGCGAATTCGGCGCGGCGGATTGCCTCCGCTTCAACTTCGGCTGTAGCCGGGCCACGCTGTCGGAGGCGGTGGCGCGGATGGAAGCCGCGCTCGCCGCGCGCTGAAGCCCATCTGGCGCGGCGCGGCACCGCGCCGCATTCTCCGCGCCGAGTATCGGGGGAAACGGTTTCATGGCGAGCATCCAGGCGGCGGCGCTGATCGACTATGTCGCCGCGATGTATCGCGCGGCTGGTCTGCCGGCCGAGGATGCGGGGCTGGTGGCGGATAGCCTGGTGCGGGCGGATCTATGGGGGCATTCCTCGCATGGGGTGATGCGCGCGCCCTGGTACCTCGACCGCGTGAAGAACGGCGTGATGAAGCCGGTGACGGTGCAGGAACGCGTCATCGATGCCGGTGCCATCGCGGTGGTGGAAGGCCATGACGGCGTCGGCCAGGTGATCGCCCGCGACGCGATGCTGGATGCGATCCGGCGGGCGCGGCTGCATGGCGTGGGCATCGTCTCCGTCCGCAATTCCGGGCACCACGGCACGCTCGGCTATTTCACGCGCATGGCGGCGGCGGAAGGCTGCATCGGTATCCTGATGGCGAATGGCGGGCCGGCGATGGCGCCCTGGGGCGGGCGGCGCATGGCCGTCGGCACCAACCCCTGGTCCATCGCGGCGCCGGCGGGGCGGCATGCGCCGATGATGCTGGACATCGCCAGCACCGCCGTCGCGCGCGGCAAGATCTTCCTGGCCCGGCAGAAGGGTCTGCCCATCCCCGACAATTGGGCGATGGATGACCAGGGCCGCCGCACGACGGACCCGATCGCGGCGCTGAAGGGCGTGATCCTGCCGATGGCGGAACACAAGGGCTATGCCATCGCGACGATGGTGGATGTGCTGTCCGGCGTGCTGTCCGGCAGCGGGATGCTCACCGAGGTCAGCAGCCCCTACCAGACCACGAAGGTCAGCCGGTCCGGCCACTTCGTCATGGCGCTGAACCTCGCGGCCTTCGGGCCGGTGGACCGTTTTGCCGAACGCATGGAACAGATGATCGCGGAGTTGAAGGGCGTGCCGCTGGCCGAGGGGGTGGAGGAAATCTTCTACCCCGGCGAGATGGAGGCGCGTGCCGAGGCGCGGCACCTGGCCGAGGGGCTCGACCTTCCCGCGCAGACGATGCTTGATCTGAACAAGGCCGCCGCCGACTGGGGCGTCGCCATTCCCGCGGAGTTCGCAGCATGAGCTGGAAAGTCACATCCCTGATCCAGGGCTATCCCGGCAAGACGAAGCAGCAGGGGGGGCTGGGCTGGAGCACGGTGGGCCTGGCGCGCGGCCCGGGCGGGCGGATCGCGATCCTCGACACCAACCGCAGCGGCGCGCGGCGGCTGATCCTGGACCGGCTGAAGGCCGAAGGCGTCGCGCCGGAAGACGTGACGGATGTGCTGGTCACGCATCTGCATTACGACCATGTCGAGAACTGGCCGATGTTCCCCAAGGCGCTGATCCATGTGCCGGGGGCGGAGCTGGACTATGCGCTGCTGCAGCCCGAGGGCGCGCCGCTCTGGCCCGAATTCTCGATCCGCGCGCTCGCGCTCAGCATGCGCCATCGCCGGCTGTCGGAAGGCGAGACGGGCGTGCCCGGCATCACCTGCTTCGAGGCGCCGGGCCATTCGCCGCACCACCTGGTCTTCGTGCTGGAAGGGGAGACGCGGACCATCTTCTCCGCCGATGTCGCGAAGAACCGCGCCGAATTGGCGACGGGGGAGGCGGACATGACGATGGATGCGGCGGTGCACCGCGCCTCCATCGCGCAGCTGAACGCGGTGTGGCGGGAAAAGCCGGGCACGGTGCTGCTGCCGGGCCATGATGTCGCGCTGCGGATCGGCGCGGATGGGCAGCCGGAAGCGATCGAGAAGCGGGAGATCGCGATCCAGGCGTGGTTCGGGGACACGCTGGTTGAGTTGAAGATGGTCGAGCTGCCGGAGGGGTTCGGGGGCTGGTTTCGGGGGGGCGCGCG
>CANJXD010000056.1 GCA_947478535.1 Acetobacteraceae bacterium | reverse complement strand
TCAGGTCGCTTGGGTAGCGCAGCTTGCTACGCTCGTAGAAAGGGCGGTTCTCGGCAGTCCACATCGTCAGACCCTGCGAATCGGCTGGGACCACAGCGAATCACAAGAGACTCAAGGGATTCAACATCTTCGGAGACGGACACTAAGGCCGAGTTCCGCCGGCGCACAGGCGCCGGGGATGTGCAGGTTGAGCACGGCAGTGCGCAGCATGAACAATTCCCTTGGCAGATACACCGACACAGTGTGCCGCCCCGGGGGCACTTCCGCATAGCCGACACGGAAGCAGTTGAAGAAAATCTCCACCCCCTGCTGCGCGACCGCACCATCGCCGAGGTAGGGCATCAGTTCCAACTGGCAGGCGACATCGCGCGCCGGGGTGGCGATGGAGAAGATCAACTCCGCCTCCTTCCCATCGGACCAGACGAAGCCATCGGGATCGGGTTCGGACCAGCCGGCGCCCAGCAGCTTCGCCCCAGGCCCTCCGGGCTCGAAACTCATGCTGGAACCGAGGCGATACAAGGCGCCAGTCCTGGGCTGCAGCATGGTCATCCCACTCACTCAATCACGGCCCGGTTCATGCGGCATCCGGGCGCACAACCGCAAGCACGCATTCCACCTTATTCCGCCTGACAACTGTTTGTCCCTGGCCTCAGGTCGCCGTCTCACGGCGCCATCAGCCGGTCCAGCAGCGCCGGTGGCAGGGCACGGATTCGCGTCAGCCCGGCCTCATAGATCGCTGCGTGCAGTTCGTTGCAAGTGGCCAACCAGGCCGCGTGCTGACTGGCCTCGGCGAAGCGGTCCACCAGGTGCTCGGCGCCGGTCCGGCGGCGCACGCTCTCGTCGGAAATGGCGGCGGGCTTGCTGCCGACATTCACATCCCCGCGTACCAGCCCGGTATCCAGGTGCTTTTCATATTCCAACTGCGCCGGCTCCATCGTGAAGCCCAAGGCGCGGGACAGCCGCAACAGCATCGGCTCCGGCGCTTCGGCCAGGCGCTCATAGGACAGCGCATAGCCATCCTGCGATCGCAGCAGGCCGAGGATGGCGGTCAATGTCCGGCGGGATTTGCCGCACCACAGGTCGAACTGTTCCGCGTCCAGCGCCACCGCATCACCCCACCACTGGCCGCGCCGCTCGATCTCCGACAGGAAGATATGGGCGGGGCGACGGCAGAGCATCAGCGTCGCGCGGTCCAGCGGGAGCGGCGATTGTTCCAGCAGGCGGCGGATATGGCTGACATAGGCGGGATCGGCCGAGGTTTCCTTGACGAACAGGTAGCGGCCGGATTGGCGGCCAAGCCCGGCCTTGACCATCAGGCGCGGCAGAGTCGCATCCTCCGGCCCCGACAGCAGCTTCGAATTCCAGGGCTCGAACACCGCGTCGAAGCGGGAATGCACCTGGAACAGGGCGGTCAGCAGCGTGGTGCCGGATCGCGGCAGGGCGACCAGGGTGCAGAGCTTTTCCGGCACGTGGCCGGGCACGAAGAAGCGCGGCCTCGGCCGAGGGCCAGCACCGGCGGCATTCGGCCCGCCCGGATTGGTCGCGACCAGGACGAAGACGCCGGGTGGTCCATCGGAGGTGATGCCATGATGCCCGGACGCCACCATCATCATCGCCGCATCGGCACAGCCGGCGGCGCGGAAGCGGTCCAGCAGGTCCCACCCCGGCAGGGCGAAGACCAGCGATCCGCCGGAGGGATCGACGGGGTTGCCGTGGTATTCCGGCTCCGTGAGGTGTTCGAGGCGCCCCCCCGCATCCAACCGCGCCCGCACCAGGGTCTTCTCCCGGTTCGGATCGAAGGGGAAGGAGGACACGATAAGCCCGCCTGGCTTCACTACCCGGCGGATCTCCGCCCAGGCCGCTTCCGGGTCCGGCACATGCTCCATCACATCGCCGCTGAAGAACACGTCGAAGCTGGCATCCGGCAGGCCGGTGGCTTGCAGATCCATATGCGGCACCGGGAAGTAGCGCTGCCGTTCTGCCTCGGTCGGCAGGTATTCGGTGCCGAGAAAATAGGGGAACTGCCCGCGCAGGATGAAGGCGGCGCGGGACAGCGCCTCCGGCGCCAGGATCCGCAGGTTGCGCCGGCCTTCCCAGCCACGGGCGCGCAACTCGGTCTGCAACACCAGCAGCAGGCCGCGCTTGCGGGCATTCAGTTCGTGGCTGCCGATCGATTCGCGCAGGCCCGCGGGGTCGATCCGGATCTCGTCGGGGTGGCGGCGGATGCCGGTCATCGGCTCCACGAAGCCCTGCGCCTTCACCGCCTCCACCATCGCCTGGCGCATGGCGCCGAAGGCGGGCGCGTTCTGCCCCCGCCAGGCGTCCCAGGCAGCCTTGTCCGCGAAGGGAAGGAGAATTTCCGGCACTGGCGCGTGTGACCTCAGCTGTTCGGCCCGCGTTCCATGGCGAAGGGTTGCCACCGGCGCAAGCCGGATGTGGGCAGCGTGGTCGGATTAACGCAGGACATCGGCCAGCGCCCAGCCAGCACCAGCGCCATTTCCTGCCCCGCGCGGCGCTTGCGCGCCTCATCGAAGCGGGCGGAGGCGGAGGCATTGTGCGGGCTGAGGATCACATGCGGCATCGCCAGCAGCGCGTTGGTGCGGTGCGGCGGCTCCATCTCGAACACGTCGAGGCCGGCCCCGGCGATCCTGTTGCTTTCGAGTGCTGCGATCAGCGCCGGTTCATCCACCGTCGGGCCGCGGCCGGTGTTGATGAAAATGGCGCTGCGCTTCATCTTGGCGAAGTGCTTCGCGGTCAGCATCCGGCCGGTATCCGGGGTGGCCGGGGCGTGCATCGACACGAAATCGGATTCGCGCAGCACCTGGTCCAGGCTGGCTGGCTGCACGCCAAGGGCGGACATCGTCAGTTCATCGACGAAGGGGTCATAGGCCATCATCTTCAGGCCGAAAGGCGCGGCGCGCTTCGCCACCAGGCGGGCGACGCGGCCGAAGGCGACGAAGCCGAGCGTCATGCCCATCAGGCGCGGAATCTGCAACAGTTGCGGCCGGCCCTCCGCCCAGCGGCCTTCGCGCACCATGCGGTCCTGCTCGATGCAGCGGCGATGGGTGGCCAGCAGCAGCATCATGGCGTGGTCGGCCACCTCCTCGATGAAGGTGTCGGGGCAGTTGGTGACGGGAATGCCCTTGGCGGTCGCTGCGACGACATCGACGTAATCGACGCCCACAGTCGCGCAGGTGATGACCTTCGCCTTGTCCAGCGCCGCGATCATGCGGGCCGAGAGCTTCATGCCCTTCATGTAGACGGCATCGGCGCCCGGCGCGGCGGCGATGAAGGCATCCTCCGTCGCCTCGCATTCCACGATCTCGGCCCCGAGACGTTCCAGCGCCTCCATTTCCAGATCATAGCCACCGCCCGCGACGGTAAACGACGCTCCGGCGGGTGTCAGAATCATGGGTTTGGACATGTTTGACCTGCTGCTGTGACGTTTCCTTGTACCAACGCTCGCATGGAGACCAGGAGGCGTCCAGCGGGTGCACCCAGCGTGGGGGGCGACAAGCCTGGGGCGGGCTGGCAGGCTCCCCAGCCTGGGAATGGGAGGGACGCATGGCGCGGCTGGCAGGAAAAGTGGCCTGGGTGACCGGGGCGGGCACGGGAATCGGCGAATCGGCGGCGCTGAAACTGGCGGAGGAAGGGGCGAAGGTCGTGCTCACCGGCCGCCGCCCGGCGCCGCTGGAATCCGTCGCCGCCCGCATCCGCGCGGCCGGCGGGGAAGCCCATGTCCGGCCCGCCGACATGATGGTGGCGGCCGAGGTCACCGCCATCGGCGCCTTCATCGGGGAAACCTTCGGGCGGCTCGATATCCTGGTGAACAATGCCGGGCTGAACATCACCCCCCGGCGCTGGGCGGTGCTGACGCCGGAGGGGGTGGATGAGCTGGTCCGCGGCAACCTCAACAGCGCCTTCTACGCCGTGACAGTCGCCCTGCCCTTCATGCGGGCGCAGGGGGATGGCGTGCTGATCCACACCGCGAGCATGGCCGGGCGCCTCGTCTCACCGATGAGCGGGCCGGGCTATACCGCCTCCAAGCATGGCGTGGTGGCGATGAGCCACAGCATCAACGCCGAGGAATGCGTCAACGGCATCCGCAGCAGCGTCGTGCTGCCCGGGGAGGTGGCGACACCGATCCTCGACAAGCGACCGAACCCGGTGGGGCCGGAGGAACGGGCGCGGATGGTGCAGAGCGAGGATGTCGGCGACCTCATCCGCTACATCGCCTGCCTGCCCGCGCATGTCGTGATGAACGAGGTCTGGATCACGCCGCGCCACAACCGCAGCCTGATCGCGACGCTGGAGCGGAAGCTTTAGGGGGGAGAAGGACCCTACGGCTTGTCGAGGAAGCGGTTGGGCTTCAGGAACATGCCCAGCACCAGAGCGCCTTCCGGGGCGTGGGCGATGTGGCGGTTGCCGCGGGGGCGCCAGACGAAGTTGCCTTCCCGCGCCTCCCCATCCTCATCCACCAGGCGGCCCTGCAAGACCCAGCTCTGCTCGATGTCCACATGTTCGTGCAGCGGCAGGCGGGCGCCCGGCGCCCAGCGATAGAGCGCGGTGAGAAGGCCGGAGGAAGGCTCCTCCATCAGCACCTTCACATCGATCCCCGGCACCGAGGTCGCTTTCCAGGGCAGGCTTTCCACATCGACGTAGCGGGACGCCAGCGGGCCGAGCCCCGCATGGTCCGCCCCGGGGGTCACCGGCATTGCCGGGATATGCGTGCCATCCATGGCCGAGGCTCCTCCGCTTTCACGGCAGCATGGCAGGGGAAGGCCCCTGGCGTCACGCGGGTTCGGGCTGCCTCGCGGCTTCCCCGATCATCTTGGCCAGCATCCGGCGCATCAGCACGCCGGGGCGGTCGCTCGGCATGTTCATCTCGATGCCCGTCTGGTCCAGCGGCACGTCCCAATCCGTGCTTTCCAGGATATCCCGGTCCTCATTCGTCACCGTGCGGTCGAAGGCGATCACATCCGCCGCTTTCGCCTGGTCCTCGGTATCGTTGCGGAATACGAACTGCACCACCATCGAGGTGGCGTCATCGATCGGCGTCGCGCAGGTGACGATCGAATGCGACAGGCCGTTGGGGTACTGGATCCGCAGCTTGCGGAGGAAGGGCGCATACCAGCGCCCGCGCATGTGGCGGACCGTGGTGTCGCTGTCCATGTTCAGCACCTTCTTCTGGATCTCGGGGTTGCGGACCGGCACTTCCGTGATCATCAGGAAGCCGTCCGCGTGTTCCTCGATCTCCAACTTCGCGGGCTCGGGGTGGCCCTGGTCGCCGAAGCTGGCGCGGTGGACGAAAGCGAAGTGGGCGTTGTCGAAGCTGTTCTCCATCAGCCGCAGCCCGGCGCAGGTCCAGACCTCGTAGAATTCGTCGATACGCCGGAAGCCGAGGCCTTCTTCCTCGAACTCCGGCAGGGGATGCAGCGGGTCCTCCAGCGCGACCCAGACATAGCCGTAGCGGATCTCGGCGGCGTAGGAGGGCACCTTCATATTGGTGGCGCCCTGCCGGTCCACCGGGCGCTGCGGCACCCGCATCACCCGCCCATCGGCGGAAAATTCCCAGCCGTGATAGCCGCAGGCGAGCCGGCCCTCGGTATAGAACCCCTTGGAAAGCTTGGCCGTACGGTGGCAGCAGCGGTCATCGAGCGCGGCGGCCTTCCCGTCTCCGTCCAGCCACACCACGAGATCCCGCCCGAGCAGCCGGAACGGCTTCGGCCCTTCCGCAAGGTGGGAGACGGGGATGACGGGGTACCAGAAGCGGCGCAGCAGGGGCGTTTCGGTCGCGCGCATGGCGGGGCTCCTCGGGCAGGGGCGATGGCCGCCACTGTGCGGGGGCGGGCCGGGAGGCTCAAGCCGTGAAACCGGCCGGCGGCAGGGCGCCAGCCCGGGGTTGCCGATGCCGCGGCCAGATCGAGCGGTGGGCTGCCCGGGGCATGGGCAAAGCCAAGGCTTCCATGATGGCAGCCCCCTTGCAGCCCCTCGCGCGGCGGGGGCGGCTCGTTTATTCAGGGCGTGGTTTCAGCCCCTGCCCCGATGAGGTTCCCATGGCCGCCCTCCCCACCCGTTTCTGGCAGGACCTTCCCTGGCCGTCCTTCAACGCCCTGCCGGCGAACACCGTCGCCATCCTGCCGGTGGCGAGCATCGAGCAGCATGGGCCGCACCTGCCAGTGTCCGTCGATACCACCATCAACCAGGGCGTCGTCGCCCGCACGCTCGGCGTCATCCCGGCCGACCTGCCGGTGCTGGTGCTGCCGACGCAATGCGTGGGCAATTCGGTGGAGCACCTGCGCTTCCCCGGCACGCTGACGACGAAGCCGGAAACGCTGCTGGCCCTGGTCTGCGACATCGGCGCTTCCGTGGCCCGCGCCGGCGTGAAGCGGCTCGTCATCGTCAACAGCCATGGCGGCAATGTCTCCGTCCTCGACATCGCGGCGCGGCGCCTTCGCATCGAGCACAACATCCTGGCGGTGAACGCCATGTGGGCGCGGATGGGCAAGCCGGAGGGGCTGAAGGACCCGGTCGAGGGCAAGTACGGCATCCATGCCGGGCGTGACGAGACCTCGGTCATGCTGGCGCTGACGCCCCATCTCGTGAAGATGGAGAATGCGCGCAACTTCGTCAGCCGCTGGCAGGGCGTGTCCAACGCCGCCCCCGCGATGGCCCCCGATGCCGGCGCGCCGCTCGCCTGGCAGGCGCAGGATCTGAACCCGGCCGGCGCGGTGGGCGATGCCTCTCTCGCCACCACGGCGATCGGCGAGGAATTGCTGGATTTCGCGGCGCAGAAGATGGCGGCGCTCTGGGCGCAGGTCGCGGCCTTCGATGCGGAAGCCTTCCTGGCGAATGAGCCGAACCCCCATGGCTGATATCGCGGCCCTCGCCGCCGCGCTGGACGGCATCGAGCAATCGACGGATCGCGCCCTGCTGCGGCAGAAGTCGCGGGATTTCTACTGGTATAGCCCGATCCTGAAAAAGCAGCTCGACGGCAAGTCCGGCGAGCTGTTCCTCCGCCCGCGGGATGAGGCGGAGGTGCTGCGCATCATGGCCGCGGCGCGCGCGGCCCGCGTGCCGGTTACGGTGCGCGGCGGCGGCACCGGGAATTACGGGCAATGCGTGCCGATGGAAGGCGGCATCATCCTCGACATGACGGCGATGACAGCGCCGGTCTCCCTCATCGACGGCGTCGTCGATGTCGAATGCGGGGCCAAGATGATCGATGTCGATCTCTGGGCGCGCGAACGGGGGTGGGAGCTGAAGCTCTGGCCCTCCACCAAGCGCACCGCGACCGTTGGCGGCTTCGTCGCCGGCGGCGGCGCGGGTGTCGGCGGCCTCGTGCACGGCACGCTGCGCGAACGCGGCAACCTGCTCGGCGCCCGCGTCGCCACCATGCAGGACCCGCCGGTGGTGCTCGATCTCTCGGGCGATGCCGCCAACCCGGTCAACCGAACCTATGGCACGACGGGGGTGCTGACGCGCATCCGCCTGGCGCTGACGCCGGCGCAGGAATGGCGCGATATCGCCATCGGGTTCGAGCGGTTCACGGATGCCTCCGCCTTCGCGCTCGCGCTGTCCTTCTGCGACGGCATCCCGAAGAAGATGTGCGGCGTCTTCGACAGCCAATTGCCGCCCTTCTTCAAGGGTATCGCCGATGCCGTGCCGGCCGGGCATTCGCTCGTGCTCTGCATGGTCACGCCCGCCGGCCTGCTGGCGCTGCGCGACCTGATGCGGGACCACAACGGCACGCTGCTGGCCGAGCAATCCACCGTCGAGGCGGAGCGCGACCCCGAGAAGACGCCCTTCTACGAGTACTGCTGGAACCACACGACGCTGCAGGTTCTCAAGAAGGATCGCGGCGTCACCTACCTGCAATGCCGCTTCCCCTTCGAGGACACACTGGCGGCGCTGGAAGCCGTGCGCGTGCCGTTCCGCGACGAGGTCTGGATGCATACGGAATGCGTGCGCTTCGGCGGCCGCATCACCATGTCCGCCCTGCCCGTCATCCGCTGGACGAGCGCCGAGCGGATCTATGAGATCATCGCCGCCTTCGAGGCCGCGGGGCTCGGCATCGCCAACCCGCATGTGCTGACGATCGAGGAAGGCAGCAATTACCGCCGCGTGCCGGGCGACCAGCTCGGCTTCAAGCAGCGGACAGACCCGCTGGGGCTGCTCAACCCCGGCAAGATGCGTGATTTTTCGCCCGTGGAGACCGCCGCATGACCGTGGCCGCCGTCATCGCCTCCCTGCCCGCGATCCCTTGGATCACGGACCCCGCGTTGGTCCGGCAGAAGTCGCGGGACTTCTTCTGGTACTCGCCCGTCCTCAAGCGGCAGTTGAATGGCGTGACGGCGGAAGCCGTCGCCTGCCCGCGCGATGAGGCGGAGGTGATCGCCGTGATGGCGGCCTGCGTGAAGCACCAGGTGCCGCTGACGCCGCGCGGCGCCGGCACCGGCAATTACGGCCAGGCGATGCCGCTGAAGGGGGGCATCGTCCTGGACCTGATGGGCCTCGACAAGTTGGTCTGGACGAAGCCCGGCGTGGTGCGGGCGCAGGCCGGCGTGAAGCTGATCGACCTCGATGCCCATACGCGGCGCGAAGTGCGGGGGGAGCTGCGCTTCCACCCCAGCACGAAGCGCACCGCGACCATCGGCGGCTTCATCGCCGGCGGGTCCTCCGGCATCGGGTCCTGCACCTACGGCAAGCTGCGCGAATTCGGCAACATCCTCGGCCTGCGCGTCATCACCATGGAAGCTGAGCCGCGCGTGATCGAGCTGCGCGGCCTCGACATCGACAAGGCGAACCACGCCTACGGCACCAACGGCATCATCACGGAAGTGGAAATGCCGCTCGCCCCCGCCTGGGACTGGGTGGATGTCGCGGCCTGCTTCCCCGACACGCTGTCGGCGGCCCGCTTCGCGGAGGCGCTGATTGCCTCGGATGGCATCGCCAAGAAGATGGCGGGTGTTGTGGCCCCCGGCATCGCGCAGACCTATTTCAAGATGCTCCAGCCCTACGTGCCGGCCGGCAAGGCCGTCGCGCTGGTGATGGTGGCGGAACCCTTTCTCGACCTGCTGAAACCGCTGCTGGATCGCTTCGGGGGCACGGAGGCGTATCGCTGCCCGACCGAACAGGCAGAGACGCCGCTCTATGAATTCACCTGGAACCACACGACGCTGCAGGCGCTGAAGGTCGATCGGTCCCTCACCTACCTCCAGACCCTCTTCCCGCCGCCGAACCACTTCGCGCTGATCGAGGCGATGGAGAAGACCTTCGGGGACGAGGTGCCGCTGCACCTCGAATTCGTGCGCCTCGGCGGCGTGGTCTCCTGCTTCAGCCTGCAACTCGTCCGCTTCACGACGGAAGAACGCCTGGCCGAGATCATCCGCATCCATGAGGATGCCGGCGCGCCGATCTTCAACCCGCACGCCTTCACGCTGGAGGAAGGCGGGATGAAGCGGATCGACAGCGAACAGCTCGACTTCAAGCGGATCGCGGACCCGCACGGGCTGCTGAACCCCGGCAAGATGATCGCCTGGGACGACCCGAGCTGGACGCCGGAGCGGAAGCAGACTTTTTATCTGTACGGCAAGGCGGATGCGCCAGAGGTCGAGGAAGTTCTGGAATAGCGGGGGCGGCGGCGGGCTGGACACAGCGCCTTCGCCGCTCCCCTCCGCTTACCGCTCAAGCAGCACCTCCACCCGCCGGTTGCGCTGGCGGGCCGCCGGGTCGTCCCGGCCGTCCGGCGTCATGTTCGGCGCCACCGGGTCCTGCTCCCCGCGACCCGCCGCCTCCATCGACGGCAGCCCGCCCTGCCCGGCCAGCCACTGCTCCACGCTACGGGCGCGGCGCTCCGACAGGGCCTGGTTATAGGCGTCGGTGCCCAGTGAATCCGTGTGACCGATGACCCGGATTCGGGCCGGGTGGCGCTGGCGGATGATCTCCGCGACGCGGCCGAGCGCCGTCGCGTCCTCGCCACGCAGATCCGCCTTGTCGAAGTCGAACAGCAGGTCGTTCTGCACGGTCAGCCTTGCGCCTCGCGGTGTCTCCTCGATCACCACCACATTGGCGCCGGTGATGTCCGCCGCACCGGTGGAGGGCACCACGCCTGTCACGGGGCGGCCATCCTGCTCCAGCGTGAAGCCGCGCGGGCGCGGTGGCGGCTGCTCGATGGTCACCGCGCCGGTCGCGCGTTCCTGGGACAGCGAGGGCAGCGGCATCAGGGGAATCGGCAGCAGCAGAGCGATGAGGACACGGCGCATGGTTCGCCTCCCGGTGGATCAGGCCAAACCAACGCGGCAATCCGGACGCCGTAGCAGCGGATCGTCGCTGTCACGACAATGTGCGGCGCCGGCGGCACCACCAACCGCTCGCTCGAAAGTTAAGGCATGGTCCACAACCCTGGAGGACCCGATGCCCCGCCTTCCCAGCCTGCTCCTCGCCGCCACCGCGGCCGTGCTCGTCAGTGCCTGCACCTATGTGGAGCGCGACCGCCCGGCGCAGCCCACGACCGTCTTCGTGCCGCAGGCGGCGCCGGCGGCGCCCACAATCGTACAGACGGCGCCCCCCACCGTGACAGTGCGACCCGCCTACTGATCAGTCGCGGCGGAGACAGACCGGCGGGGATGCTGCCACATTCCCGTCGCCTGCGTGGCGGGGCGCGGGTGCGGCCCCGCGCACAGCGCGTTCAGCCGCTCAGATACAGCGTCTGAATCGCGTTCCCGAGTTCGACATTGCGGTCGATCTTCGCGGTCAGCCACTCATGCAACCCCTGCCGCAGGATCGCCTCGACCTTCCCGGTCCGCAATTCGTTGTGGATCTCAAGCGCGATGCGCTGAGGCTCCCCGCGCCTGCCACCGCTGACCTCGGCGATGCGTTCGAGCGCCTGGGCGACGCGGGCGTGGCAGGCCAGCAGGCTGCGCGGCAATTCCGGGCGGAACACCAGCAGATCCGCCACCAGCGGCGCCTGCAAGCGCGTGTGATACACCCACTGATAGGCCCGCAGCGCCGAGACGGAGCGCAGCAGCGCCTGCCATTCCGCATAGGCCACGGCACCTTCCGCCCCGGGCCCGGACAACGCCTGGTGCTTCGCATCCAGCAGCCGCGCCGTATTGTCCGCGCGTTCCAGCATCACGCCGAGATGCACGAACAGCCAGCCATCGTCGCGCAGCATCGTATCCGCCGCCGCGCCGTTGAACAGCAGCGTGCGGGACCGCACCCAGTCGAGGAAGCCCGGCAGCCGGTCCGCCTCCGTCGCGGTCGGCGCCAGGTTGCGGAGCTCGCGCCAGGTGTCGTTCAGCGCCTCCCACATATCGACGGTCAGCGCGGTGCGGACGGCGCGACCGTTGCGGCGCGCGGATTCGATGCAGTTGGCGATGGAGGAGAAATTCTCCGGCGACAAAGCGAGCCAGTGGATCACCTCCTCCGCCGTCACCGGCTTCCCGGTTTCGAGGAAGCCCGGCTCGGCGCCGGCGGCGACCAGCAACTGGCGCCACTCGTCATGCCCGCTGCCGAGGCTGCCGGCGAGGCCGGCCATCCGCAGCGCCACCTGCATGCCGCGGGCGAGGTTGCCGGCGCGCTCGGTGTAGCGGCCCATCCAGAACAGACTATCGGCGGTGCGGGAGAGCATGTCGGTCAGCCCTGCGCCTGGGACTGGGTTGGCGAATGGGCGGCGGGCACGTCGTCGATCACCCAGGTATCCTTGGTGCCGCCGCCCTGGGAGGAATTGACCACCAACGAGCCTTCCCGCAATGCCACGCGCGTCAGCCCGCCCGGCACGATCCGCACTTCCTTGCCCATCAGAACATAGGGGCGGAGATCGACATGGCGCGGCGCGATGACATTGCCCGAAAGCGTCGGCACGGTGGACAGCGCCAGAGTCGGCTGGGCGATGTAGTCCGCTGGCTTGGCGAGGATGCGGGCGGCGAATTCGGCCTGCTCCGCCTTGGTCGAATGCGGCCCGACCAGCATACCGTAGCCGCCCGAACCACGCGCCAGCTTCACCACCAGCTTGCCGATATTGGCCAGCACATGCGCCCTGTCCTCCTCCCTCTCGCAGAGAAAGGTGGGGACGTTGGACAGCAGCGGTTCCTCGCCGAGGTAGAAGCGGATCATCTCCGGCACGAAGGGGTAGATCGCCTTGTCATCAGCAATGCCGGCGCCGGGCGCATTGGCCAGGGTGATATTGCCGGCGCGATAGGCGCCGAAGATGCCGGGCACGCCCAGCGCGCTTTCCGGGCGGAACACCTTGGGGTCGAGGTAGTCGTCGTCGACGCGGCGATACAGCACATCCACCCGCTTCGGCCCCGATGTCGTCCGCATGAAGACGACATCGTCCTCGACGAACAGATCCGGCCCCTCCACGACCTCGACGCCCATCTCATCGGCCAGGAAGCAGTGTTCGTAATAGGCCGAGTTGTAGTGGCCGGGCGTCAGGATGGCGACGCAGGGCGTGCCCTTGCAGCGAGGGGGCGCGGCTTCCTTCAGCGTCTCCAGCAATTCCTCGGGGTAGTGGCCGACGGGGGCCAGGCGATGGTCCGAACAGAGCCCCGGGAACAGCCGCAACATCGCTTCCCGGTTTTCCAGCATGTAGGAGACGCCGGAGGGCGTGCGGCAGTTATCCTCCAGCACATAGAAATCATCGGCGCCTGTGCGGACCAGGTCGATGCCGGAGATGTGGGTATAGACGCCGGCGGGCGGCGTGAACCCCTGCATCAAGGGCTGATAGGCCTCGTTCTCCAGCACCAGGGCCGAGGGAATGCGCCCGGCCTTGAGGATGTCCTGCTTCCCATAGACATCAGCCATGAACATGTTCAGCGCCTTCACGCGCTGCGTCAGGCCGCGGGACAGGCGTTCCCATTCAAGGCGGGTCAGGATGCGGGGGATCGGGTCGAAGGGGATCAGCCGTTCCGGGTCGCCGCCTTCGCCATAGACAGCGAAGGTGATGCCGACGCGGCGGAACAGGGCTTCCGCTTCCGCCCGCTTCGTGGCCAGCGCCCCCAGGCCATGCGTGCGGAGCCAGGCCTCGATCCCGGCATAGGCGGGGCGTACGCCTTCGTCGGCATTCATTTCGTCGAAGGCGCGTGGCTGGGTCACGGTGGCGGTCCGTCAGCGTTCTTTGCTGCGATCGACCATCGCGGAAACCAACCGCGCTGGGAAGGGGCACGCGCCCGACGCGCTCACGCCCCCGCGTCACCCTCCGCCCATATTTTGAGCAAGCCTGCCGCTTCCCGCATCATATCGCGATGGCGTAGGCCGGGCGCCGCGGGTCGGCGCCCGCATTCTTCAGCCCGGTGATGGGGTCGGACAGCACCACCTCCACGCTGCCGGCCAGCCAGGTCATGTCCGGCCAGGGCTTCACCTCATGCCCGAGGGCCGAGAGCGCGGCGCGGGTCTCCGCCGGGATACGGGATTCGACGGCGAGGCGCCCGGGGAAGAACTCATAGGGCGCGAAGGAGGACGGGAAGGAATAGGAGGCGACACGCGGCGCCTCGATCGCTTCCTGCACCTCCATGCCGAAATGCAGAATGTTGAGCATGACCTGCAACATGGCCTGGATCTGCACATCGCCGCCCGGCGTGCCGAAGGGCATCACGCCGCCATCCTTCGTCACCACCATGGCAGGGTTCGGCGTCAGGCGCGGCCGCTTGCCCGGCGCCACGCCCGCGGGGTGCGCAGGGTCGGGCCGGTTCTGGGACCCGCGGCCGGAGATCACCAAGCCCGTCCCCGGCACTACCGGGATGTTCCAGGACCCGTCGGAGGGCGTGGCGCTGAAGGCATTCCCCCAGCGATCCACCACCGCGACATAGGAGGTATCGGCCTCGATCTTCGGCAGCGGCGCGTCGGTCGCGCCCGGCAGCGTCGTGCCCTGGCCCAAAATCGGCTCCGGCAGGCCGGGATGGGCGCGGGTGCGGTCCACCGCCGCCGCGCGGGCGGCGATGTGGGCGGGGGACAGCAGCGCGTCGATCGGCACATCCGTGAAGGCGGGATCGCCGAAATGGTATTCCCGATCGGCCAGCGCGCCCTTCAGCGCCTCCGTGATCAGGTGCAGGTATTCCGCCGAGTTATGCGCGAGCCCGTCGAGGCCGAGCTTCTCCGCGATCAGCAGGGCTTCCAGCAGCGCCGGGCCCTGGCACCACGGGCCGCAGGTCAGCACCTCATGCCCCCGCCAGGAGCGGCGCACCACCGGCTCGATCTTCGAGGCGAAGGTCGCCATGTCCTCGGCCGAGAGGAAGCCGCCCTCGGACTGGATGAAGCGCACGATCTCCCGCGCCAGATCGCCCTTGTAGAAGGCGGCATGGGCGGCATCGAGGCCGGCGATGCGCCCGCCACCGGCGGCGGCGCGTTCCTGGTCCACCATGAAGGTGAGGCTCTTCGCGAGGTCGGTCTGGCGGAACACCTCCCCCACCTTCGGCGGGCGGCCGCCGGGCAGGAAGATGGCGGCGTTCTGCGGCCAGCGGGCATAGGCCGCAGCCTGGGAGGAAATGCTCTCGGCCAGCAGCGGGTAGGTGGCGTAGCCCTCGGCCGCGAAGCGGATGGCCGCCGCCGCGACCTCGCCGAAGGACATGGTACCATGCCGGCGAAGCGCGCTGATCCAGGCATCGGGCGCGGCCGGCACCACCATCCGCCTGACGCCGATCGGCATCTGCCCGCCATGCTCCCGCATGAAGACATCAGGCGGCGTCGAGGCCGGCCAGTGGCCGAGCCCGGCGATGGTCTCCACCGTGCCATCGGCAAGGCGGATCAGGATGGGTGCCACCCCCGCGACGCTGACGAGGTCCGGCTGCAACACGCCGAGCGCGAGCCCCGCCGCGACGCCGGCATCCACGGCATTGCCGCCGGCCTCCAGGATGGCGAAGCCCGCGGAGGCCGCGAGGTAATGGCCCGCGCTGATGGCGTGGCGCGTGCCGCTGATGGTGGGGCGTCCGGCGGTCATTGCATCGGTCCTTTTTCGCTCACGGCGCGGCATACTTCGCTCACGGCGCGGGCCTGACTTACTTCGCTCACGGCGCGGGCCTGGCTCACGGCGCGGGCCTGGCGTGAAGCGCCACCAGCTGTTCATCCAGCCGGGGCGTATAGGTGATGCCGCGGCGCGCCGCGGCGATGGTCATCTGGGTATAAAGGGGGATGCCGGCATTCAGCCGCATCGCCTCCCGCATCGCGATGCGCAGCGCATCCTCCCGATCCGCGGACATGCGGAAGGCGGCGTCCTTGATCAGCCGGTCCAGGTTCGGATCGCTGAAGGCACCACGATTGGATTGCCCGAAGCCGGCGGCGACCTGCTGGCTGTGCATGGCAAGGCTCAGCACATGCGTCGCATCGCGGGTGGAGGAGCTGGACTGGCCGAACAGCAGCAGCGGCAGGTCATTGCGGCCGACCTGGGTGCGGGGGAAGAACACGCTGCCCGGCTGGGTTTCGACGCGCGCCTGGAATCCGGCGCGGGTGAACATCTGGCCGAGCGCCTGGCAGACGCGGCTGTCATTCACATAGCGGTTGTTCGAACAGCCGACGGTGAAGCCGAACCCCTGGGGATAGCCCGCTTCCGCCAGCAGGCGCCGCGCGCGGTCGGGATCATAGGGCGGCGTGGCGAGGGCCGGGTCGAACCCACCGAAGCCTTCCGGCACCAACTGCCCGGCGGCAACGGCCTGTCCATCCATGGCGCGATCAACCAGCGCGGCGCGGTTGATGGCGAGGCTCAGGGCCTGGCGGACGCGGATGTCGCGGAAGGGGTTGTGGTCCAGCGGGTGTCCCGCGGCATCGGTGAACAGCGGCAGCCTTTCCGCGCCGACATGCGGCAGCAGGAACATCACGCGGTCCGACGGCTTCTTGAACACACCGACGCGGTTGGTGCGTTCCAGGCGCTCCACATCCGTCGTCGGCACTTCCTCGATCAGGTCGAGGTCCCCGGCCAGCAGCGCCGCCATCCGCGCGGCATCATTGCCGACGACGCGAAGGTGGACGCGCTGCCAGGGGGAGGTCTCGCCCCAATAGGTGTCGTTGCGGGCAACGGTCATGCCCTCCGACCCGCGCATCTGCTCGAGGCGGAAGGGGCCGGTGCCGATGGCGGCGCGGCCAGAGTTGAAGTCGCTGGTGGTGGCCCCTTCGGCGGTGCGGCGGCTGACGACGAAGATGTTGGTCAACTGCCCCGGCAGGACGGGGTTCGGGGATTGCGTGTGGATGCGGATGGTCAGCGGGTCCACCACCTCCGTCCGCAGGACGCCGCGCAGGTTCGGCGTGTAGGGGCCAGGGTTGTTCGGCACGGCGGGCACGCGCTGGAAGGAATAGGCGATGTCATCCGCCGTGAAGGGCGTGCCGTCCTGGAACGTCACGCCGGGGCGCAGCTTGAATTCCCAGACCGTCGGCTCGATCGGCGTCCAGGACAGGGTCAGCCCCGGCGTCCAGCGGCTATCGGCATCGCGGTTCACCACGGTGTCGAAGATGTGCCGCGCGGCAGCCATGTTGGGGCCGAGGAAGACGAAATGCGGGTCGATGCCGAAGGGCGCCTGCACGCCCATCGTCAGGGTCTGCGCTCCCGCCCCTGGGATTACCGCGCCCGGGGAAGCCACACCCGCCGAAAGCGCCAGCGCCGCTGCCACCATCCACCGCTTCATGCACCCATCCTCGCCTTGCGGGGGGCAGGCTCGGCGCGCTGGGCGGGTGCTGTCAACTCGCCCTCAATCCGGGCTGATCGACATGGCGAAGGTCTCCTCGTCATTCCGCGCCAGGGCACGGAAACCGCGGCGCGTCGCCCAGATATTCACCTGGTGGTGCAGCGGGATGATGGCGTGGTCGCGCATGGCGATGCGCGTCGCCTCCCGGTACAGGGCTTCCCGCGCCGGGGTGTCGATGGTGGTCAGGGCGCGGTCCAGCACGGCATCGAAGGCGGGGTTCGAATAGAGCGAGCGGTTGGAGGTGCCGCGCCCACGCGCGCGGTCCGCCGTCGCGATCAGGCCGACCATCGGGCTGTCCGGCTCCCCGGTCCCGGTGCCCCAGCCCAGCAGGCCGACGGAGAATTCCTCCCGCGCCGAGCGGGTGAAATAGACGTTGGAGGGCAGCGCCTGCACCTCCGCCCGCACGCCGATGCGCGCCCACATCTGCGCCACCGCCTGGATGATGCGGTCATCATTCACGTAGCGATCATTCGGCCCGGCGAGGACGACTCGAAAGCCGTTGGGAAAACCGGCCTCGGCCAGCAGGCGCTGGGCGCGCGGAGCATCGAAGGGATCGGGCTTCGTCTCCGGGTCATGCCCCATCACCCCGGCGGCGAGGAACTGGCCGGACGGGGTCGCCTGCCCGTTCATGATCTGGCGGACAATGGCGTCCCGGTTGATGGCGAGCGACAGCGCCTGGCGCACCCGCCCATCGCGCAGCGGGCTGGCCGGCAGGCGTTCGCCATTCGGGCCGGTGACGCCCGGCGTGTCATCCCGCCGCTGGTCGAGATAGAGGTAGATGTTGCGCAGCGCCGGACGGCTGGCGATGGCGATGCCCGGCGTCGCCGTCAGGGTTTCGACATCGCGCGTCGGCACGGCGTCGATCACATCCGCATCCCCCGCGCGCAGCGCCGCGATGCGGGCGGCGTCATTGGCGATGACGCGGTAATTCACCCGCGCCCAGGGCTGCGCCGCGCCCCACCAGGACGGGTTGCGCGCCATCACCGCCTC
>CANJXD010000055.1 GCA_947478535.1 Acetobacteraceae bacterium | reverse complement strand
GCCGACCCGGCTGGCCTCGTCGCCCGCGCGGTGGCCCTGGCCGGTGACCCAGCGGGGCTGGCGGCGCGCCGGGCTGGACAGCGCCAGGCGGTGGCGGTGAGCCCGGCCTGCGACGCGCCTGCGCTCTGCCGCGAATTGGAGGTGATCTACGAGGAGCTGTCGGCGCGGCGCTGAATTGCTCTACCCCGCGCCCGTCAAGGCGCCACCGCTTCGTCAACCGGCCGGAAGCGCGGCAGCGTCGCGGTTTCCGTGACATCGTCGAACACGACTTCGACCGGCAGCCCGACGCGCAGCGCCGAATTTGGCGCGCCGACCACATTGCCGGTCAGCCGCACGCCTTCCTCCAATTCCACCTGCACGGCGTTGTAGGGCAGGTCCGGGCGGAAGGCGGGCAGCCAATCCTTGTGCACCACCACCCAGGAGGAAATGCGGCCGCGGCCTGAGGCACGCTTCCAGCCGATCGCCTCCCCGAAGCAGAAGGGGCAGACTGGTCCTGGCGGCCAGTGCGGGCGGTCGCAGGGGTCGCACCACGGCAGGACCAGTTCATGCCGCCGGCAGGCTTCCCAGAAGGCCTGGTTGTCCGGCGTGATGCGGGGCAGGGGCTTCGAGGTCGGGTTGGCGGGATCCATCATGGCTGTGGTCTCATCTCCGCAGGATCACCGAATCGCCCCAGCAGGTGCCCCATTGCAGGCAGGCGGCGCCGGGGATCTGGCGATCCCCTGCCTCGCCGCGAAGCTGGCGCACCATCTCGACGATCGAATTCCACCCGCAGACATGCGCCTCCGACAGCAGCCCGCCGGAGGTGTTCACCGGCAGTTCCCCGCCCAACTCGATGCGCCCGTCCTGCACCCAGCGCGCCGCCTCCCCCGGGGCGCAGAAGCCGAAGCGTTCCAGCGCGAACAGCACCAGGGGCGAGAACGCGTCGTAGGTGTAGAAGCCCTGCATGTCGCGCCGATCCAGCCCGGCATCCCGATACACCGCGAGGTCACGCGGCCTCGGCGTTGCCTGGGGTGTCGGTTGCTGGTTGATACCCAGGCCGGGGGGGGCGAAGATGAACTCGCTGCGGCCGGACCGAATTCCCTGCATCCCGGCCAGCAGCACCGGCGGCTTGCGCAGGTCGCGCGCGCGCTCAGCACTCGTCAGCAGCACCACGGCCGCACCGTCGGACACCAGGGAACAATCGAACAACCGCAGCGGATCGACGATCATCCGCGAGGATTGGTGATCCTCCAGCGTCAGCGGCTTGCGCATCAGTGCCTGCGGATTGCGCATCGCGTGCCGTCGCAGCGCGATCGGCACCGCCGCCAGCTCCGCGCCGGTCGCGCCATACAGCGCCATGTAGCGCTGCATGGCGAAGGCGGCGCCTGCGGCCGGTGAGGTGAGGCCGAAGACCGGGTTCTCGGCATGCGTGGCGCCCTGCTCGCGCATGCCCTCATGATCGCCCGGGCCGCCGAGGATCTGCTTCTCCCGCGTGAAGCTGATGGCGGTGACGCAGGCGACGACCTGCGCCATGCCGGTGGCGATGGCCATGGCCGCGTGCTGCAAGGCGCTGGTAACGAAGCGGCCATGGGTCCAGGACTGGTTCACATAGTCCACTTCGAGCCCATAGACCTCGGCAATGCGGTCGTAGTCAGCACCGAGCGGCCAGCCCATGTGCAGGGAGAGTCCGTCGATATCCGATCGCTCCAGCCCCGCATCGGCCAGCGCCGCGCGCAGTGCCTTGGCGCCGAGCGCGAGCTGGCTGTCGGGCAGGTGCCGACCGAATTCGCTGACGCCAATGCCTGCGATCGCGACTTTACCGCCGATGGACAACGCCCTGTCTCGCCCTGCTGTTCCGCACCCTGCGTGCCGCTCCGCCTCACCCCATCGCATCTGGGTGAAGGTGCTGCAAGAGCCGTCCCGGTAGCGCGGATGAAGGGGGGGCTCTCGCCTCAGCCGCCCGTCTTCGGCGCGGCCCCGCCCAGGACGCCAGCGAGGTTGCCCAGCGCTTCCAGCACGCGGGCGGAGGCCTTGTATTCGGCGCTGCCGATCGGTGCTTCGGTGCAGACCTTGGCGGCGGCGCGACGGGTCACGTCGGCGGCCCGCATGATGGCGGTCCGGGTGATGGGGGACAGCAGGCGCGGGCGGCGGGGCATGGCCTCGGCTTACCGGCCATCTCATACCACGATATGAACGGCCCCCTACTTGGCCGCCCGCACTTCCCGCGCGTTCCGCAGCAGCGCCAGGCCGCGATACACGCCATGCACCATCTTGCTGTAGGGCAGCGTCACGAACAGCGACAGAACCAAGCCGAAATGCAGCGCCAGCATGAAGCCCATGGCGCCGGTATGCCGCACCATCAGCAGCAGCAGACCCGTGAAGCCGATGAGGAATAGCAGGCCGAGGATCGCGAATTCCCCCCCCATCACCTTGCGGGAGACGGGGATCGGGTCCGTCACCACCTTCAGCCGCATCAGCCCAGCCGTGCCGAGGCACAGCAGCGCGCCGCCCCAGGTGCCGAGTTGCACCGGCACCGACAGGAAGGCATGCGGCGAATGCCAGCCGAACACATGGTGGTAGAGCGCGCCGACCGAGGTCGCGGCGAAGCACAGCATGAAGCCGTAGAACATCGCCTGGTGCATCCAGCGCTTCTTGGCGGAGAAGCTGTCATCCACGTCGTTGCACCCATGCCCGCCACCGCCGAGGTTCCGCAGCGTCAGGATATCCACCGCGGTATCCGCGGCCGGCGCCACGCCCATCGGCGCGCCGCCCGCCCGCCCGGTGCCGCGCCAGTAGCGGATGCCGCCCATCGTCATCGCCAGGATCGCGAAGCCGAAGCTGCCGCCGGCCAGCGTATTGATCAGCCACAGCGGGATGACGCGGAAGAAGGCGCCCGTGCCCGTCTGGGACGACCACAGCACCGCCGGGTCCACCAACACGACGGACAGCACCAGCGCCAGCGTCACCAGCAGCGTCGCGGCCGCCGCGACCACGGTGCCGCTGCGCTCGAACACTGCGCCCATCGCCGGCGGCCAGGCGAATTCCGCGTAGCTCTCCTGCCGGATGTTGGAGAAGGTGGCCGGGATGTTGATTGCGAATTCATGCGGCGGCGCGTAGTGGCAGGCGTGGTAGCAGCCCTTGCAGCCATGGCAGAGGTTCGCCAGGTGCGTCAGGTCCGCCTTCTCGAACTCCCGCCGCATCGCCATGGCGGGGAAGACGGCGCAATAGCCCTCGCAGTAGCGGCAGGCGTTGCACACCGCCATCTGGCGGCGGGCTTCCTGATAGGCTTCGGATTCCACCGGCGTTGCTTCGGTCGGCATCGCATCAATTCCGGACATGCTTCGCTGCTCCTTCACCGGCGAGGCGGCCGAAGACGGTGCCCAGCGTCATGCCAAAGCCTGCGAGATAGCCCTGGCCCAGGATGTTGCCGGACATGATCTCGCCGCTGGCGAACATGTTTCCCGAAGGCTTGCCATCCGCCATCAGCACCCGCGCCTTGTCATCCACCTTCAGGCTGAGGAAGGTGAAGGTGATGCCGGGGCGGAGCGGGTAGGCGTAGTAGGGCGGCTGGTCGATGCGCCGCGCCCAATGGCTTTTCGGCGGCGTCAGGCCCTGCGTGTGGCAATCATCCGGGACCATCGGCTGGAAGGTGCCGGGCACCACGGCGGCGTTGTAGTCGTCGATCACTTTCCCGAGCTTCGCGGCGTCCATCCCCGCCTGCTCGGCGATGCCGGCGATGCTGTCCGCCTTGAACGGCGGATAGACCGACGGCAGGAAATTCATCACCGCCTGGCTGTCCGTCACCGCCAGCGCCACCTGGCCCGGCTGCTGCGCGATGAGGCGGCCCCAGATGGCGTAGCGCTTCGGCCAGACATCCTCGCCCTCATCGTAGAAGCGCACGACATCGCGGTTCACGACGACGGCGAAGGGCACGCAATCCAGCCGCATGGCGAGCCCGCCATCCTCCATCGGCGCGCGGGCATCATTGGCCACCGCATGGAACTGCGTGGGGTCCCCAACCTCCTGCACGCCCTGGCCGAGCAAATCCTTCAGCACCGTGCCCTGGGCATAGGGCGTGCCGCGGATCTGGAAATTGTCCGCCGCATCGCCCCAGTATTCGCGCAGCCAGTTGCGGTTGGCCTGGAAGCCGCCACAGGCCGCGACCAGCGCCTTGAAGCGGATGCGCTCGGGGAAGCCGGCATGGCTGACGACCGCTTCCGTCGCCCAGCCTTCCTCCACCTTGATGTGCTGCACTTCCGTGTGGAACAGCGTGACGACGCCAAGCTTGGCGCATTCCCGGTACAGCGCATTGACCAGCGCCTTGCCGCCACCGAGGAAGAAGGCGTTGGTGCGGGACAGCGACAGCGTGCCGGACAGAGATGGCTGGAACACCACGCCGCAGCTCGCCAGGAAATCCGGCGCATGCTGGCTCGCCCGGATGCACATCCGCGCCAGCTCCTCATTCGTCTTGCCGGCGGTAACGCGGCGGAGGTCGTCCCAGTATTCCTCCTCCAGGTAGCTGTCCGTCATCACCTGGGTCGGGCCGGGATGCATGGTCCGCAGGTTGCGCGTGTGGCGCGAATTGCCGCCCCGCAGCGGCGGCGGCGAGGCCTCGGCCAGGATCACGCTGGCGCCCGCGCGAGCGGCGGTGATGGCGGCAGAGAGCGCGGCATTGCCGCCGCCGACCACCAGAACGTCATAGACGCGGGAGAAATCGGGCATCGGGCCCTCCCCGGAGGAATTCCAGGTCGCCTTGTATGCGGCTGTATCCAGTCATGTCCATATGGCTGTTCCATCCGCCCCGACGCCTGCGCTACAGAGGCGGCATGGATCTGCCCATGCCCCCCAACCGAGACCTGGGCCAGGAAGCCTATGCCCGCATCCGCGCGGCCATTCGCGACGGGACCCTGCCGCCCGGCCTGCGGCTGACGGAAACCGACCTCGCCGCCCGCTTCGGCGTCTCCCGCACCCCTGTCCGCCAGGCGATCGCCCGCCTCGAATCGGAGGGGCTGCTGACGCACGAAGCGCGCCGCGGCCTGACAGTCACGCGCCCCGACCACGCGCAGGTGGTGGAACTCTATGTGATGCGGGAGGTGCTGGAAGGTGCGGCCGCCCGCCTCGCCGCGCAGCACGCGAGTTCCACGGAAATCGGCGCCATGGCCGAGCTCATCGCCGGCGAGCCTGCCTTGTTCGAGGACGGTCGGTCCCTGGCGGAGACGAACCAGCGCCTGCACGGCCTGCTCTACCTCGCCGCCCATAACCGCTATTTGCTCCGCAGCCTGGAACTCCTCGGCGCCCATATGGCGCTGCTGCCGAGCCTGCTGACGGTGGGCGGCCGCGCCGCCGAGGCCCATGCCGAACACGAAACCCTGCTCGTCGCGCTGCGCGCGCGGGATGGCGACGCGGCAGAGGCCGCCGCCCGCACCCATGCCCGCGCGGCGCAGCGGCACCGGCTGGCGTGGCTGGTGCGCACGGTGGGCGTGCCCTACGCGGCGCCAGGGGGCGTCTGAACCGGGGTCCGAACTGGCCGTCCGATACGGGGCTGGTCGGCACCGTCGCCTGTGGCAGACTGCCCCGGCACAGACGGAGCGCGCGGCATGGACACGCTGATCCTCGAGGCAGGCTGGGTCTGGGATGCCGCGGGTGGGTTGCGCAGCCAGCGCTTCGTCATCGTGCGGGATGGCCGCATCGCCGATGTGGTGGCGGAGCGCCCGACGATGGACGCGCAGCGCATCGCCCTGCCACAGGGGCTGCTGCTGCCGGGCTTCGTCAACCTGCACAACCACGCCTTCAGCGCGCCGCTGTTCCGGGGCCTCGCGGATGATATCGGGGATGGCGAGCTGCCGGGCGACATCGTCTATTCCCTGCTGATGCCGCTCGGCGATATCGCGGCCGAGGTGCTGGACGCCGAGGCGATCGGCGATGTCGCGGAAATGGCGCTGCTGGAGACGATGAAGGGTGGGTCCACCACCATCATGGATGTCTGGCGGTTGCAGCAGGCAGCTTTCATCGCGCGCGGCCGGGGGCTTGGGCTCAGGACCTATTCCTGCCCCTATCTGTTCTCCACGCCAAAGATGGACATGACGGCGGATGGCAAGCCCATCACCGCGCCACCGGCCGCCGACACCGGCTTCGACACGGTCATGGCGCTGTATCGCCAGCATGATGAAGGCGCACTCGGCCGCACCCGCGTCGGCTTCGGGCCGCATGGGCTGGATACCTGCACGCCGGAATTGCTGACGCGCATCCGCGACGCCGTCGATGAACTCGGCTGCCCGCTGACCATCCATGCCGCGCAGAGCCAGGTCGAGCTCGACATCGTTCGCGCGCGCTACGGCAAATCCCCCATCGAGCATCTGCGGGACCTCGGCCTGCTGCGGCCCGGCACGGTGCTGGCGCATTGCGTCATGGCAACCGATGTCGAACTGGCGATGATCCGGGACCATGGCGCGGCGGTGGCGTCCTGCCCCTATGCCTTCTCCCGCTTCGGCGTCGCGGTGCCCTTCGCGCGGTTTCTGGAAAGCGGCATCAACCTTGGCGTCGGCACCGATGGCGTTGGCCTCGACATGGTGGCGGAACTGCGGGCGGCGGCGCTGCTGGCGAAGCTCCAGGCCGGGCGCGGTGGCATCGCCTCCGCCGAGGCGATGCTGCGGGCCGCGACCGCGGGCGGTGCCGCCGCCATCGGCCGTGCGGATCTCGGCACGCTGGCGGTCGGTGCCACAGCGGACCTGCTGATGTTCGACCTGTCCGGCGCCCGCTATCAGCCCGTTTGGAACCCGTTGCAGGCGCTGCTGACGAACGGTGTCGCGGCGGATCTGCACACGATGCTGGTGGATGGCAGGCCCTTGATCCTCGACCGCGCCGTGCAGGGCGTGGACGAGGCGGCGGTGGTGCGCCGGGGTGGCGCCGCGATCCGCCGGGTCTGGGATGCGGCGCAGTCGATGGGCCGCATCCCCGCCGGCATTCTCGGACGGCGCGCCTGAGGCGTGCCGGGTACCGTTGAGCGCGGATCGGCGTCGATCCGCGAGATATGAGACTACACGATCTTGCGGTCGGCCGGCAGGAAGCGGTCCGTATAGGTGAAATCCATGGTCGGCGTGACCGGGATGCCGAACGCCTCCGCCACCTGCTTCGCGGAGGTCTCGAAACGCTCCTTCACCACGCTGGACACGCCGTTGGCGCGGACATGCGGCGTCAGCAGTGCGACCTCGTTGATCAGCTCATTGCGGGCGATCTCCACCGCCTCGTCGATCAGGGGTTCGCGCCGCTTCAGCGTGGCGATGGCGGCGGCCGGTTCCGCGATCATCGTGCGCAGGCCGCGGATGGTGGCCTGGATGAAGCCGGAGACGACGTCCGGATTGCGCTCGGCGAAATCCTTCCGGACGATCAGGCCGGACGAATACAGATGCACGCCCCACTGGTTGTATTGCAGCCAGCCGATATCGCGCAGCGGGATGCCGCTTCCCACCATGTTCAGCGCCGTCGTCGTCAGGAAGCCCAGCGTCGCATCGGCGCGGCGCTGCATCACCATCGTGTCGCGCAACTGCGCTGTCACCGACAGCAGCTCGATCTTCGACACGTCGAGCTGGTTGGCGCGGGCGAAGATCGGGAACAGCAGGCGCGTGCCTTCGCCATCCGTCACCGACATCTTGCGGCCTTCCAGGTCCTTCGGCTTGGTGATGCCGGAGGATTTCAGAAAGATCGCGGCATTCGGCGAAGCATCGTACAGCACGAAGACCGAGGTGACCTGGTTGGCCGGGTTCTCATGGTTGAACTTCAACAGCAGGTTGGTGTCGGCGAAGCCGATGTCATAGGTGCCGGCGGCGACCTTCGTCATGGTGTCGCCGGACCCGAAGCCGCGGTCGATCTGCACATCGAGCCCGGCTTCCCGGAACAGGCCGCGATCGGCGGCGAGCGTCCAGGCGGAGTGCGCGGATTGCCAAGTCCAGTCCAGGCAGAACCGCACGCGCTTCAAGGCCGGCTGGGCGTAGGCCGGCGCTGCGAGGATGGTCGTGGGTGCGGCGAGTGCAGCCGAAAGCACCTGTCGCCGTGATGGTGAGCGCATCTTAGGCAGCCTCCCTGCGAAAGCCGCGTGATGCGCGGCGAGGCAAAGATTAAGCAAACGCCATGCCGCAAGCCAGCCGAAAGCGATGTTCTCAAACGGATCCTCAGACCAGCGCCAGGTCCTGAACATGGCTGACGCTGAGTTCCCCGATGGAAATCCGCTCCGCCAGCGCCTCCACAGCCTCCATCTGATCGGCGGAGGCGTCGCCAGGCATACCGCCAATGGGCTTGAGCGAGACGAAGGCGGAGACATGGCCCGGCATCCGATGCGGATGCGTCGCGCTGCGCACCCAGGCCGCGAGTGCCGCATCCGCCATCACGCGGAAATCATCGCCGAGATCGCGCATGAGAATCGTGATGCGCGCCTTGTCGATACTCTCCCGCTGCCCGGGCGCGTTCTGGACGCGCGGCCTTTCCCGGTACTTCAGGGGTACCGGAACGCCGCCGGCGACAGCCTGGCGCGCCCCCACCGCATAGGCGCCGACGACAAGCCGCGCCGCTTCCGTCGCGCGGCCAAGCGCGAGTGCAACCGCGGCCGCTTCGGCCGGGAAAATCCGGGCGGTGGCGATGCGCGGGTCCCACCCCATTGGCGCCGGCCCGTTCAGCCAGGCGCAGATCAACGCCCGCCTCGTCACCGGTGCCCGCGCGTGGTTGCGCGTCGTGCGCCTCAAGGGCGGCGACCCCTTCCTGTTCGGTCGGGGTGGGGAGGAAGCGCTGGCGCTGGATGAGGCGGGAATCCCCTGGAAGATCGTCCCCACCGCCCCCGCCGGCACTGATCGTGGTGGGGGAGATCGCGGCGCTCGGCCTCGGTCGCCTCGCCGAAGTGCAGCCCGCGCGCTGCGCGGCGGGCTGACTCCGCCGCTACGCCGCGCGAAGGCCTCCCAGCAGCCCATCGACGGCATCGCGCAGCGCGGCACCTTCGCGGTTCACCTGCGCCGTCGCGTCCCGCAGCGTGCGGAGCGCGGCGCTGTTCGCCTCCACGCCCGTGCTGACATGCGCGATATTGGCCGAGACATCCTGCGTGCCCATTGCCGCTTCCGCCACGCTGCGGGCGATTTCCTGGGTCGCTGCGCCCTGCTGTTCGACGGCCGCGGCGATAGTGGCGGCAATCTGGTCCACCTTTTCGATCACCGTTGCGATGCCGCGGATGGTCCGTACCGCGTCCGAGGTCGCGCCCTGGATGCCGGCGATCTGCGCGCCGATATCCTCGGTGGCCTTGGCGGTCTGCCCCGCCAGCGCCTTCACCTCGCTCGCCACAACCGCGAACCCCTTGCCGGCCTCGCCGGCCCGGGCCGCCTCGATGGTGGCATTCAGGGCGAGCAGGTTGGTCTGCCCTGCGATGGTCTCGATCAGCTTCACTACGTCGCCGATGCGGGACGCGGCTTCGGAAAGCCCGCCCATGCGGTCATTCGCCGCCCCGGCCTCGCGTACCGCTTCCCGGCTGACCTGCGCCGCATGGGCCACCTGGCGGCCGATCTCCTTGACCGATCCCGCCAGTTCCTCCGTGGCGCTCGCCACGGTCTGCACATTGCCGGTCATCGTCGTGGCGCCCCGCGCCACGGCGGAAGCGCGCTGCGCCGTTTCCTCCGCCGCGCCGGACAGCGTGCCGATGGACCCGTCCAGCAGCCCGGTGGAATCGTTCAACCCACGCACCACGGCGCTCAACCGCGCTTCCACCTGCTCGGCCAGGGCGTGGCGCGCCGCCAGGCGCTGTTCCTCCGCCTCCTGGCGCGCTTCCTCCGCCGCTGCTTCCAGGGCGCGCGCCCGCAGCAGCCCCGCCCGGAAACTCTCGGCGGATCGCGCCATCGCGCCGATTTCGTCGCGCCGCCCGGTGCCTGGCACGGCGTCCTCCAGCGCGCCTGCAGCCATCCGATCCATCCGCCCGCCGAGGGCCAGGATGGGCTTCGTCGTTGCCCGCCCGATCAGCAGGGCCAGCCCGAGTCCGAGCAGCGATGCCAGGCCGCCGCCACCGATCAGCACCCGCTCCTGCGTCTCCGTCATCTCCCGCGCCGTCTCCGCCAACGCGGCGAAATGCGCTTCCGCCTGGTCCCGCGCCCGGCTCACAAGGTCGGATGCCGCGGCCAGTTGTTCCTCCATCGCGGTCTCCGCCGCCTGCCGCGCCGCGATCGCGGCTTCCTGGCTTTGCAGCGCCTGCGTGACGCTGCCGGTCGCGCCGGCTAGGCTGCCCGCCAGCCGTGCCGCGCGCGCCGTGATGGTCCCGTTCGCCTGCATCTCACCGCCGATGGCGACCATGCGGGCGCTTTCATCCCGCAGCAGCGCAGCGTCGCGCCGCTCCTCGGAGCCGGCGAAACGCCCGGCGGCGGCGGCCAGCGCGGCGTAGCTGGTCTGCAGCCGCATGGCCTGGCCCACCAGCGCGCCCTCGCTGCTGCGGGACGCGATATCGCCCAGCGCGGCCACCGGCGCGCCGAGCGCCCCCGCCGCGCTGCCGAGCGCGGCCGCCCCGCCATGCGCCGCGAGGATCGCCTCCGCCAGCAACCGCGCCCGGTCCTGCAGCGCGGCCGCCGGCGGCGCTTCGGGAAGGCTGGCCAGCGCCTCCCCCAGTGTCGCCATCTGCGCCAGCATCGCATCCCGGGCCGTCGCCGTCGCACTGGCCCGATAAGCCGTGAGGCGCCGCCGTGCCTCGGCCGTCTCCCGCCCGATCGCGGCTGTGGTGCCGAGTCCCGCGAAGGCCGCGTCCCGGCCTGTATTCGCCGCAGTCACGCGTTGCCCCATCATCACCGCCACGCCGATGGCCGCGGCGAAGGTCAGCGTGACGGCGACGAAGCCGCCGAGCAGCTTGAAGCGGATCGAGCGAAGATCGGGCAGCATGCGGGCTCCTGCAACGGATTGGGGGAGGACGTCAGGCGGCGAGGGTGGTGATGCGGCGCACGGAGTCCGCGCCGAACACCACGGCCAGCCTGTCCCGTGCCGGCCCCGTGGCCTGGCGCAGCGCCGCATGGTCCACATCGGTCACGATGGTCATCCCCGCGCCGCGCAGCCGCTCCAGCCCGTCACGCTCGATCGCATCCCCGGCCACCCGGGATGCGATGGCCCCCGCCGGCGCCGCCGCCAGCAGCAGCGCCCGGTCCGCCGCCGGCAGTTCCTCCAGCACCTCGGTCGAGATGGCGATGGCCGCGGGCGTGTAGACATGGCCGGTCAGCGACAGATGCGACTGATGGCGGTTCAACTGTGCCGCGAGGATGATGCTGATCGGGTTTTCCTGCGCCTCGAAGCGGCCGGTGCGCAGGGCCTCCGGCAATTGCGGGAAGGGCAGCGTATCCGCCGCCGCGCCCATGCTGCGCAGGCTCTCCATGATGGCCTCGGAGATCGGCACGCGGATCTTCAGCCCACGCAGATCGGCCGGGCCACGCACCGGCCGGTTCGCCGTGACGTGCCGGAACCCGACCTCCGACCAGGCGCCGACGGTGATGCCCTTCTCCCCCAGAAGCGTGGCGCAATGCCGGCCGAGCGGCCCGTCGAGGGAAGCGCGGGCATGCGCAGCGTCGCGAAACAGGAAGGGCGTTTCGAGCAGCCCCACCTCCTTGACCAGGGACGCCGTGGTCCCCACCGGCGCGATCGTCATGTCGAGCGTGCCTTCGGCCACCGCCTTCAGCATCTCCGCCTCGCTCCCCAGGGCGGAATTGGGCACGATCTCCAACTCATACCGCCCGCCGGTCGCGGCCTTCAGCGCCGCGTCGAACCCGGTTGCGGCGGCCTGCAACACGGAATCGGTGCTGTTGTTGTGGCCAATGCGCAGGCGCCGGGCCTGCGCGCGCGCGACGTGCGGCGTGGTGAGCAGGGCAAGGCCGGTGAGCAGCGCGGTGCGGCGGCTGGCGGGCATCGTATCCTCCGGACAATCTGTTGATGCCGGAAGATATCCTGGCCAAGCCTACCGCCCCCTTAAAGCCGGAGCCTGTCGGTCTGGCATTCTACAGCATGCCAGCAGCATGCTAGAGCCTGATCCGCGCTGACAGGAGCGCGGATCAGCCTCTAGCCTTTTGTTTTTCGAGCATCTTTATCCGTCCAAACGATTCCGTTTGAACGGATGATGCTCTAGATTCGATGACTTCCAGAGCACGAGCTGCGTTCAAGCGAACGCAGCGTGCTCTAGATCGCGAAGTTGAGCGGTTCCGCCGAGGGCCGCTTCAGCCCCGCCGCCTGGGCGCGCTTCAGCAGGTCTTCCACCGTCAGCGCCTCCAGCCCCTCGGCCAACCTTGCCTCCATATCCCGCCAAAGCGGCGCCACGACCGCTGCCTGCAACCGCCCGCCAGGGTCGGTGCCTGGCGCCGCTTCCTCCGTCACCGCGGCGATCACCTCAGCCAGGCGGATGTCGCGGGGACGGCGGCCGAGCCGGTAGCCACCGCGCGGCCCGCGCAGGCTATCCAGCAACCCGGCGCGGGACAGCGCCTGGAACACCGGCTCGATCCCCCGCCGTTGCGCCGCCAGCCGGTCCGCCACCTCCGCCGCCCCAGTCACGGCATCGCCACGCCCGGCATGGAAGGCGATGTCGAGAATCACGGCGATGGCGGTCATGGCCCGGTCCCGGCGGAGCAGCATGGTTCGCGATTTCCCCTGTGTATTGCGATTATTTACGCCGGACCGTCGTGTTTTTCCAGCCGTCCGCCCATGGACACGCGCAGTGGCGCCGTCCATCACGGGAGGAGAGCCCAAGGCCACGTCCATGCCCCGCACCCAACCCCCTGTCGCCCCGAAAAGCATCCCCTCCCGGGGCCGCGTCTATGACAGCGTGCTCGATGTCGTGGGCGCCACGCCGCTGGTCCGCCTGCCGCGGCTCGAAGCGACGCAGGGGCTGCGCGGGCGCCTCGCGCTCAAACTCGAGTATTTCAACCCGCTGGGCTCGGTAAAGGACCGCATCGGCCTCGCGATGGTGGAGGCCGCGGAACGCGAGGGGCTGATCGCGCCCGGCCGTTCCGTGCTGGTGGAGCCCACCTCCGGCAATACCGGCATCGCGCTCGCCTTCGTCGCCGCCGCCAAGGGCTACCGCCTGATCGTCGTCATGCCCGATGGTGCCAGCATCGAGCGCCGGCGGATGATGAAGCTGATGGGCGCGGAGCTGGAGTTGACGCAAGCCCGGCGCGGCATGGCCGGCGCCATCCAGCGCGCCGAGCAGATTCTCGCGGCGACGCCTGGCGCCTGGATGCCCCGGCAATTCGACAACCCCGCCAACCCCGCCATCCACGAAGCGACGACGGCGGAGGAGATCTGGACCGATACCGGCGGCGAGGTCGATGCCATCATCGGCGGCATCGGCACCGGCGGCACGATGACGGGCATCGCCCGCGCCCTGAAGCCGCGCCGTCCCGGGCTGCGGCTGATCGGCGTGGAGCCCACGGAATCCGCCGTCCTCAACGGCGACGACCCGGGGCCGCATGACATCCAGGGCATCGGCGCCGGCTTCCGCCCCGGCGTGCTGGAACTCGAAAGGCTGGATGCCGTGATGCGGGTCTCGGAACGCGAGGCCCTGGCCGCCGCCAGGTTGTGTGCCCGGGTGGAGGGCCTGCCCATCGGCATCTCCTCCGGCGCCATGCTGCACGCCGCCATGCAGGTGGCGCGGGAGGAGGCGATGGAAGGCCGCCTCATCGTCGGCATCGCCGCCAGCTTCGCCGAGCGCTACCTCTCCACGCGCCTGTTCGAGGGAATCTGACTACCAACGGCCGCTTTCAGCGGCACGTTGGTATGCTTTTTCCTGCGCTCAGACGCCGCGCGCCGGCTCCGCCGGCTTGGCTACGCCGGACGTCCGGCGGGCCGCATTCGCGGCCTCGGCCGCCGGCGGCGGCCGCAGGTCAATCATTACGGCCGTTGGTAAACTACCCCTCCCCGAATTGCAGCGCCGCCAGCCGCGCGTAGAGCCCGCCCGCCTTCACCAGCTCCTCATGCGTGCCCGTCGCGACGATCCGCCCGGCTTCCATCACGACGATGCGGTCGGCCTTGCGGACCGTCGCCAGCCGATGCGCAACCACCAGCGTCGTCCGGCCGCGGGACAGCGCCTCAAGGGCCTGCTGCACGGCCTGCTCGCTTTCGGCATCGAGGGCACTCGTCGCCTCGTCCAGCAGCAGGATCGGCGCATCCCGCAGGATGGCGCGCGCGATGGCGATGCGCTGGCGCTGGCCGCCGGAGAGGGTCACGCCGCGCTGGCCGAGATGCGTCGCATAGCCCTGTGGCAGCTTCTCGATGAAGCCTTCCGCCGAGGCAGCGCGGGCGGCGGCGCGCACTTCCGCCTCCGTCGCCTCGGGTCGGCCATAGCGGATGTTTTCCGTGACGCTGGCGGAGAAGATGCCGGCATCCTGCGGCACGATGCCGATGCGCCGGCGCAGCGCCGCAGGGTCCGTCCGCGCCACCTCCACCCCATCCACCGTCACCCGCCCGGATTGCGGGTCATAAAAGCGCAGCAGCAGTTGAAACACCGTGGTCTTGCCGGCGCCGGAAGGCCCGACCAGCGCCACCGTCTCCCCGGGTTCCACGACCAGCGAGAAGTCGTCCAGCGCCGCGATCCCCGGCCGCGCGGGATAGATGAAGCCCACATGCTCGAAGGCCAGCCGCCCCTGTGGCGGTTCCGGCAGCGCCAGGGGTTGCGCCGGCACGGCGATGGCGGAGGTCGCGGCCAGCAATTCCAGCAACCGGTCCGCCGCCGCCGCCGCGCGCTGGATCTCCCCCCACAGCTCGCTCATCGTCGCACCGGAGGAGGCCAGCATCACGGCGTAGAACACGAAGGCGGTCAGCTCGCCCCCTGTCATCCTTCCCGCCACCACATCATGCCCGCCGACCCAGAGCGAGAAGGTGATGGCGCCGAAGCCGAACAGGATGACGGCGAGGATCAGCGCCGCCCGTGTGCCGATGCGCTTCAGCGCGGCGCCGACGGAGGCCTCCACCTCCTGCGCGAAGCGGGCGCGGTCCCGCGCTTCATGCGTGAAGGCCTGCACGATCCGCAGTCCGTTCAACGTCTCCTCCGCCGTCGCCGCCAAATCCGCCACGCGTTCCTGCGCGGATTTCGACAGTTTCCGTTCGCGCCGGCCGAATACCACCAGCGGTGCCACCACCAGCGGCAGCACCACCAGGATGATGCCGGCCAGCTTCACGCTCGTCGCCAGCAGCATCACGAAGGCGCCGAGACCGGTCAGCGCATTGCGCAGCCCCATCGAGATGGCGGACCCGATCAGCGCCTGCAGCAGCCCCACATCCGCCGTCATGCGGGACAGGATGTCGCCGGTGCGCTGGGTCTCGAAGAAATCGGGGGATAGCGAGATCACATGGCCGAAGACGCGCCGCCTGATATCCGCCGCCATCCGCTCCCCGAGCCAGGAGACGAGGTAGTAGCGCGCCGCCGTCGCCACCCCGAGCAGCGCAATGACGCCGCCCATGAACAGCGCCGCGCTGTCGAGGCTGGCCGCGCCGCCGACAAATCCCTCATCGATCAGGCGTCGCAGCCCCTGGCCGATGGCCAGCGTGAGGCCCGCCGCGAGCAGCAGCGCCACCACGGCGCCGATGGCGCGCGGCAGATAGGGGCGAAGATGCGGCAGCAGCAGCCGCAGCGAGGTGACCGGCGGGCGCGGTGCGGCGCCGGTTTGGGCGGGGGAGGGGCTATTCACCCGCCGAAGGTGGCCCGCACCCTCACCCGGCGCAACCTACAGTCTCGGGATGTGCAGCCCGCCATCGACATGGAAGGCATCACCGGTCGAGAAGGGGATGGCGCCGCCGATCAGCCCGGCGACCGCGCGGCCGACATCCTCCGCCTCTCCCCAGCGGCGGATCGGCGAAAGCCCCTCGGCGATGCGTTGGTCATACTTGGCGGTGACGGGGGCGGTCATGTCGGTGCGGATCACCCCGGGGCGGACCTCGAAGACCGGGATGCCGTCATCCGCCAGACGCAGGGCGAAGCAGCGCGCGACCATGCCCGCGGCGGTCTTGCTGGCGCAGTATTCGGCGCGATCGGGGCTCGCCATGATGGCATTGACGGAGGAGATGAAGACCATCCCGCGCTGGCCCCGCGCCGGCGCGCCCGGCGCCACCATCCGCCGCGCCAGCGCCTGGGCCACGAAGAAGGACCCGCGGGCGTTGATATCCATGCAGCGATCCCAGGATTCCGCCGTGACCTCCAGCAGATCCCCCCGCTTCAGCACGCCGACGCCGGCATTGTTCACCAGCGCCTCCACCCCGCCCCAGGCGCCCCAGGCCCAATCGACCAGCGGCCCGATCGCCGCGAGGTCCGCGACATCGCACAGCCGCCAGGCGAAGCGTCCGCCCACGGCTTCCACCGCCGCGGCGGTCTCGGCGAAGCCGTCCTCCGCGATGTCGCAGCCCAGCACGTCATACCCCGCGCTGGCGAGCGCCAGGCAGCTCGCCCGCCCGATGCCGCGCCGCGCGCCCGTCACCAGCACCACAGGTCGCATCGGTTTCCTCCCTATCGCCACAATTGCGGCCGCACGCTGCTGGCGATGACGGCGCCATAGGCCGTGATGCCGAGCGCCACGCCGATGAACTGCCCCGTCAGCCCCAGCCCGAGCGCCTGGGCCAGCACCCAGCCGCCACCCACCGCGACCCCGAAGCGGGACAGCGCGCCGGCCAGCGGCCATCCCATCCGCCCGGTGCCCTGGGAGGCGAAGTACATCGTCATCCCGAGCCCAAACCCGCCATAGGCCCAGCCGATGATGGCCAGTGCCTGCGCCGCGACGGCCACCACCGCCGCGTCATCGCTGAACTGCCGCGCGAAGGTCTCCGGCATCAGCGCCACCACGGCGCCGATCAGCCCCGCGACCGATAGCGACATCAGCCCGCCGGTCCAGGCAATGCGCCGCGCCTCCGCCCAATCCCCCTGGCCGACCGCCCGGCCAACCAGGGCGGTGAGGGAGGAGCCGACAGCGAAGACCAGCGGGATCATCAGGAATTCCAACCGCGCCGAGATGCCGTATCCCGCGACCACGGCCGGCCCGAGCGGCGCCAACTGCGCCGTCACCAGGATGGTGGTCATGTTGGCGATCATCGCGATCACGCTGGCCACCAGCCCGACGGCGAGGATGCGGTGGAACATGGCGGAGGATGGCCGCAGCGCGAAGCGGGGCTTGAACCCCGCGCCACCCCCCAGCACCACCGCCGCCATGCCGAGTGCTGCCAGCAGGAACACGCCGCCGAAGGCCGCCCCCAGCCCCGCGAGGCCCATCTCCAGCGGCTCCGCCAGCACCCAGCCGAGGAGGGGATAGACCCCCCAGGCCAGCACCAGCACCCGCGCCGCCAGGCCGTGGCGCCCGCCGCCCCGCAGGACCGAGGCCAAGGTATTCGCGAGCCAGGAGGGAATGGCCCCCAGCCCGAACAGCCACATCGCATAGGGCGCCGCCGCTTCCGCCGCCGCCGGCCCGCCGATCAGCCCCAGCACGGCGTGGGGAAACACCGCCAGCGGAATGGCGAACAACAGCCCCGCCACCACCGCGATCAGCATCGCATGCAGCACCAGCGCGCCGGCTTCCTCCCGCCGCCCGCCACCGAGTGCCCGGGCAATGGCGGAGACCACGCCGCCCCCCATCGCACCGCCCGCCATCATCTGCATCAGCAGGGCGAAAGGCAGCACCACCGCCCAGCCCGCCAGCGCCGCCGTCCCCTGGCGGGAGGCGAGCCACATTTCCACGAGCTGCGCGCCGGCCTGGAGGATGGAGCCGAGCGCCGTCGGCGCGGCGAGGGCGAGGATCGCGTGAAGGCGCTTCACCTCAATGCGCGATCGCCGCCGCCGGCCGGCGCGGATCGGCCGCCGCGCGGATCAGCCCGCTGCCCGGTTCCCGCTTCACGATCTCGACGCAGCCGGCGAGCCAGGTGCGCTCCGGCCAGGCCTTGATGACATGCCCGCGCGCCGCGAGCGCTGCCTGCACCTCCGGCGCGATGCGGCCTTCGACATTCAGGCGG
>CANJXD010000054.1 GCA_947478535.1 Acetobacteraceae bacterium | reverse complement strand
GGCGGATCTGGGCTCCGCTGGAGCCGTCGCAAGGGGATATGAGATAGTGGAGCGGGCGGGGGGAATCGAACCCCCGACATTCAGCTTGGGAAGCTGACGTTCTACCTCTGAACTACGCCCGCGGCCGAGGTGTCGCTATATACAGGCGCCCGGGCACTGCCCGCAAGCCACGCCTTGACCCGAAGTCGCAGCACTCGTAAGCAAGCTCCCGCGCGTGTGCGCCCTCGCGATTTGTCCGGCCTGATTGCGGCGAGGTTTCCGGAGTGATACGCGCCGGAACTGCGGGAAACCGCTGAAAACAACCGCGCTAAAGGGCCTTCGGGAAGCCATGGGCTTCCCGTATCCCCGTGGCAGGGGCCGGACGCCGTGTATTGGCAGAAACCCTGCCGTGAAGGTGTCCCGATGGCCAAGACCCTCCCTGATCGTCCGCTTCGTCCCGCCACCCTTCTGGTGCGTGGCGGTCAGATGCGGTCCAATCACGATGAGACCTCGGAAGCGCTCTACCTGACCTCCGGCTTCGTCTACGAAAGCGCAGGCCAGGCGGAACAGACCTTCCTCGGCACAGTCCAGCACTACCAGTATTCCCGCTTCGGCAATCCGACCGTGACGATGCTGGAGGACAGGCTGGCCGCGCTTGAAGGCGCCGAGGCGTGCCGGCTGGCGGCCACAGGCATGGCGGCCGTTCACGCCGCACTGATGTCGCATCTGAAGACCGGCGACCGCGTCGTCGCCTCCCGCGCGCTGTTCGGGTCCTGCCACTGGATCTGCTCCACATTGCTGCCGCGCTACGGCATCTCCTGCGACTTCGTGGATTGCGGAGACCTCACACAGTGGAAGGCCGCGCTGTCCAAGCCGGCACAGCTGGTGCTGCTGGAAACGCCCTCGAATCCCATGCTCGAACTGGTGGACATGGCGGCGGTATCGGACCTCGCCCATGCCGCTGGCGCGATCGTCGTCGTGGACAATGTGTTCGCGACCCCCTTGCTGCAGAAGCCGATGGAATTCGGCGCCGACGTCGTCGTCTATTCCTGTACGAAGCATATGGATGGGCAGGGGCGTGTCCTCGGCGGCGCCATCCTCGGCCGCAGGAAGTGGGTGGACGATGTGTTGCAGCCCTTCATCCGCAACACCGGCCCGTCGCTCAGCCCCTTCAACGCATGGGTCATTTTGAAGGGGCTTGAGACGCTGCATCTCCGCCTTCCGGCGATGTGCCGCAGCGCCGCCGCGGTGGCCGATTTCCTGGCAGAGCGCAGCGAGATCGGGCGTGTTCTCTACCCCTTCCGCACCGATCATCCCCAGCAGGCGCTTGCCAAAGCGCAGATGGCCGCGGGCGGCAGCCTCGTCACCTTCGATGTGAAAGGCGGCAAAGACGCGACCTTCCGGTTCCTCGACGCGCTGCGGCTCATCGACGTCTCCAACAATCTGGGCGACGCCAAATCGCTGGTCACCCACCCCGCGACCACCACCCATATGCGGGTCGGGGCTGAAGAGCGCGCGAAGCTGGGCATCAATGACGGTACCGTGCGGCTGTCGATTGGTCTCGAGGATGTCGCCGACCTGATCGCCGACCTGTCCGAAGCGCTCGATGCCATTGCCCCAGCCCAGAAACCTACGCGTCGGGCCAAGGTCGCGGATGTCGACCTTACCCCTGCGACCGCGCCGGACCATGCCGCCCCAGCAAAGGCGAAGACCCGGAAGCCGGTGCCCCCCGCAAAGGCAAAGCCAAATTCGGCAACGGATGCGACGCTGTTCGACCTGACGGCTCCGCTGCCGGACGCGCCGCGCCGCAAGGGCTGAGAAGCATCATGGACCTGGCCACCTGGGCCGCTTTTGCGGCGGCGGCGGCGCTTCTGGTGCTGATCCCAGGCCCGACGGTTATGCTGGTGATCGGGCAGAGTCTGGGCGGCAGTGTCCGCACCGCATTGCCGCTCGCAGCCGGAGTCGCCTTGGGCGACCTCGTCGCGATGGCGCTGTCGCTGGCAGGCCTGGGCGCTATCCTCGCCACCTCCGCCGCCCTGTTCACGGCGCTGAAGTGGCTGGGCGCGGCTTACCTGTGTTGGCTGGGCGTGAAACTGTGGCGGGCACCGATCACCGCGGAGGCCTCGGCGCCGCTGCCAGCACGACATGCGTTTCGGCAGGCGTTCGTCGTCACGGCGCTGAACCCGAAGGGCATCGTTTTCTTCGTCACTTTCGTGCCGGTGTTTATCGACCCGGCCCGGCCATTTCTGCCGCAGGCAGCCATCCTGGTCTCAACTTTCGTTTGCCTGGGCGGTGGCAATGCCCTTGGCTACGCCCTGCTCGCGGGCCGACTGTCCGGAGCGGTAAGGCGGCCGGGGGTGCGAAGGCTGCTGAACAGGGGTGGCGGGTCTGTGCTGATCGGTGCCGGCCTTGCCGTGGCGTTGCGGCGCGGCTGAGCCTGGACATCGAGGCCGGTACGCCCAAGACTGCGCTCCCGCGGAGGATCGGCATGCCGGACGACTACAATCAAACGACTCGGGAGATCAGGGTCTCGGTTCGCACCTTCTACCTCGCGGACCAATCGGAGCCCGATCGCAATCATTTCGTCTGGGCCTATCGCGTCACCATCCACAACAAGGGTCGCCAGACGGTCCAGTTGTTGAAGCGCACCTGGCGCATCACCGATGCCCTGGGCAGGACGCAGCAGGTGCATGGCGAAGGGGTGGTTGGCGAACAGCCGGTGCTCGAGGCCGGGCAGAGCTTTGAATACACCTCCGGCACGCCGCTCTCGACCCCCTCCGGCTTCATGCGCGGCACATACCATATGGTCGTTAGCGGATCGGGCGAGGCTTTCGATGTGGCCGTCCCCGCCTTCAGCCTGGACAGCCCCCATCAACCGACCAGCCGCGTGCACTGATCGCCTGCGCCGCGTCTTCACAGGTTGCACCAAGGAGCGCGCTCAGGCATAGCGGCGCATCCCGTCGATACCCCGCGGGAGAGTGTGGCCGCTTCCTTCGGAGGTCGGGCCACCGCCGAAGGCGCAACCGGCCCCCGGAAACGCTCAGGCAAATGGGCCGCGGGGAGTAGGGACCTCTGGAAAGCCTGCATCCCGAACGGGGTGTGGCACCGAAGGAGAAAGGGTCGCCTGCAGGCTTCGGCCGAACAGGCTCCCCGAATCTCTCAGGTCACGGGACAGAGGGGGGCCACGGATTTAACCAGCGCCACTTCGGCGTTGGGAAGCCTTTGAGGGCACCGTGGCCGATTCGACCAACAGCGATTCGCTGCTCGATACACCGCTTGCGTCACTGCACCGTGAACTCGGGGGCCGGATGGTCCCCTTCGCGGGCTACGCCATGCCGGTGCAGTACACACCCGGCATCATGGCGGAACATCTTCATACCCGCGCGGCTGCCGGGCTGTTCGACGTGTCCCATATGGGCCAGGTCGAGTTGCACGGTGAAGGCGCTGCGGCCGCGTTGGAGAAGCTGACTCCCGCGGATGTGCAGGGCCTCAAGCCCGGACGGCAGCGCTACGGCCTGCTGATGACGGAATCGGGCGGCATCCTTGATGATTTCATGGTCACCAATCTGGGTGACCGGCTTTTCCTGGTGCTCAACGCTTCCCGCAAGCACCTCGATATCCCGCATATCGAAGCCGTGCTGCCTGCGGGTGTAACACTGAAGCCGCTGCCTGACCGGGCGCTGATCGCGCTGCAGGGCCCGCAAGCTGTCTCCGCCATTGCCTCCCTGGCGCCCGGTGTCGCAGCGCTGACCTTCATGGGCGTCGGCCAATTTGACGTCGCCGGTGTTCCCACCATCGTCAGCCGCAGCGGCTACACCGGGGAGGACGGCGTCGAGGTCTCCGTCCCCGCCGACCAGGCGGAGCATTTCGCGCGGGCGCTTCTGGCGATCCCGGGCGTGCAGCCCGCAGGCCTCGGGGCACGCGATTCCCTCCGCCTCGAAGCCGGGCTTTGCCTCTACGGCAATGATCTGGACGAGACGACGAGCCCGGTCGAAGCCAATCTGGTCTGGACAATCGGCAAGCGTCGCCGGATGGCGTTTGATTTCCTCGGTGGCGACCGGGTGCGCCAGGAACTGGACAACGGCGCCACACGCCTTCGTGTCGGCATCCTTCCCGAAGGCCGCCAGCCCGCCCGGGGCCATACCGCCATCCACGCCCCTGGCGGTGAACAGGTGGGGGAAATCACTTCCGGCGGCTTCGGCCCGTCCCGCAACGGGCCGGTGGCCATGGGGTATGTCACCCGCGCCGCCGCGGGCGATGGCACACCGCTCGACCTCATGGTGCGCGGCAAGGCCCTGCTCGCCCGCGTCACCGCCCTTCCCTTTATTCCCCATCGCTACGCGCGCTGAAAAGGATTCATGACAATGGCCGAGCTCCGCTTCACCAAAGACCATGAATGGATCCGCCTGGAAGGCGATATCGCCACCATCGGCATCACAGACCACGCGCAGAACGCGCTCGGCGACGTGGTGTTCGTGGACCTGCCCGAAGCCGGTCGCGAAGTGACGGAGGGTGAGGCCTGCTCCGTGGTGGAGAGCGTGAAGGCCGCCTCTGATGTCTATGCGCCCGTCGCAGGCCGGGTTGCCGAATCCAATGCCGCACTCGCCGAGAACCCGGCGCTGATCAACTCCGACCCGACTGGAGAGGGCTGGTTCTTCAAGCTGGCCGGCGTCGATACTGGTGCAGTCATGGCGTTGATGGACGAAGATGCTTACGCCGCTTTCGTGGAAAGCCTGGCATGAGCCTGCTGCAGGAACTCACCGCGCTGGAGGACAAGGGCGAATTCGCCCGACGTCACATCGGCCCGTCCGAGGCAGAGGTCGCCGCGATGCTCGCCGTTGTGGGCGCGGACAGCCTCGAGACCCTGGCGGAGCGGACGGTCCCCGCTGCCATACGCAGTGCGGTGGCGCTGCCGCTTCCCGCCGCCGTCACCGAAGCCGAAGCGATCGCCGAGTTGCGGGCGTTGGCCGATCAGAACCGCGCCGACATCAAATCCCTGATTGGCATGGGCTACCACGGCACGCTCACGCCGCCGGTTATCCTGCGCAACGTGCTGGAGAATCCGGGCTGGTACACCGCCTACACGCCCTATCAGGCCGAGCTCGCCCAGGGCCGGCTGGAAGCGCTGCTCAACTTCCAGACCATTGTGACGGACCTCACGGGCCTGCCCGTCGCCAACGCCTCGCTGCTCGATGAAGCCACCGCGGCGGCGGAGGCTATGGCGCTGGCCCATGCCGCGACGAAGGGCCGATCCGACACGCTGCTGATCGCATCGGACACCCATGCGCAGACCCGCGCCGTCGTGGCGGGCCGCGCCGAGCCGCTGGGCTTCGCGGTCGTGGTCGTCAGTCCAGCCGACATCATCGCCGCCATCGCCAGCACCAAGCCTTTCGCCGTTCTGCTGCAATACCCCGGCACCACCGGCGAGGTCCGCGATCTGGCGCCGGAAATCGAGGCGGTCCATGCCGCTGGCGCGCTCGCGATTGTCGCCGCGGACCCGCTTTCCCTGCTGCTGCTGAAGCCACCAGGAGAAATGGGCGCCGATGTCGTCATCGGCTCCACCCAGCGTTTCGGCGTGCCGATGGGCTATGGCGGTCCGCATGCCGCCTATATGGCGGTGAAGGACGCGCATAAGCGCCTGATGCCCGGCAGGCTGGTCGGGGTTTCCATCGACGCCGCCGGCGCCCCGGCGATGCGCCTGGCATTGCAGACGCGCGAACAGCACATCCGGCGCGAGAAGGCGACGAGCAACATCTGCACCGCGCAGGTGCTGCTGGCGGTCATGGCCAGCATGTACGCGGTGTGGCACGGGCCGGAGGGCCTGACGCGTATCGCCAGCCGCGTGGCCTTGCAGGCCCGCCTGCTGGCCGGAGCGGCAACGCAGGCCGGCTTTGCGCTGCGCCATCAGACGTTCTTCGACACCATCACCATCGAGGCGGGCCCGAAAGCCGAGGCGCTGATGGCGGCCGCGCTCAAGCGTGGCTTCAATCTTGCCCGGCACGAGGGTCAGGGGATCGGCATCGCGCTCGATGAGACGGTGTCGCGCGATGACCTCACCGCCCTGATCGCGGCTATCGCGGAAGCGGCTGGTGGCGCGCCCACTGCGCTCGATGCGGTCGCGGCAGTTGGCGGTGCGCCGGCCACACTCGCGCGCGACAGCGCCGTCCTGACGGCAGAGGTCTTCCGAAGCCATCACGCCGAACACGCGATGCTGCGCTACCTCAAGCGGCTGGAGGACAAGGATGTCGCGCTGAACCGCAGCATGATTCCGCTGGGGTCCTGCACGATGAAGCTGAACGCGACGGCGGAGATGATCCCCGTCACCTTCCCCGGCTTCGGCGCCATCCATCCCTTCGCCCCCGTCGATCAGGCGCAGGGCTATATTGCGATGATCCGGCGCCTGGAGGGCTGGCTCTGCGCCGTTACCGGCTTCGCGGCCGTCTCAATGCAGCCGAATGCGGGCAGCGCCGGTGAGTATGCGGGTCTGCTGGCGATCCGTTCCTATCATCGCGCGCGCGGCGATACGGCGCGCGACGTGTGCCTCATCCCCTCCTCCGCCCATGGCACCAACCCCGCCAGCGCGGTGATGGCGGGGATGAAGGTTGTCGTCGTCGGCTGTGACCGGGACGGCAATGTCGATGTCGCCGACCTGCGCGCCAAGGCCGATCAGCACGGCGCGAAGCTTGCCGCGCTGATGGTCACTTACCCCAGCACGCATGGCGTGTTCGAGGAATCCATCCGCGAGATCTGCGCCCTGATCCATGAGAAGGGCGGGCAGGTCTACATGGATGGCGCGAACATGAACGCGCAGGTCGGGCTGACCTCCCCGGCCGCGATCGGGGCCGATGTCTGCCACCTGAACCTGCACAAGACCTTCTGCATCCCGCATGGCGGCGGTGGGCCTGGCGTCGGCCCGATCGGCGTCGCCGCCCATCTCGCGCCCTATCTGCCGAGCCATCCGATGGTGGCGGAGGCTGGGCCGCAGGCGACGAGCCACGGTCCGGTCAGCGCCGCCCCCTTCGGCAGCGCCAGCATCCTGCCCATTTCCTACGCCTATATCCGCATGATGGGTCCCGATGGACTGAAGCGGGCCACGCAGGTGGCAATCCTGAATGCCAACTACGTCGCGGTCCTGCTGGCAGATCACTACCCCGTGCTCTACCGCGGGCGGCAAGGCATGGTGGCGCATGAGTGCATCCTTGATTGCCGCGGCTTCCAGCAGAATGGCGGCGCCTCGGTGGAGGATATCGCCAAGCGCCTGCAGGACTACGGGTTCCACGCTCCGACCATGTCCTGGCCGGTCACGGGCACCCTGATGGTGGAGCCGACGGAGAGCGAGACCAAAGGCGAGCTCGACCGCTTCGTCGACGCCATGGTGTCGATCCGAGGGGAAATCAGGGCCATCGAGCAGGGCCGGATCGACCCGAAGGACAACCCGCTGAAGAATGCGCCCCATACCGCGGCAGAAGTAACCGCCGTCGCATGGTCGCATCCCTACAGCCGGGAGGAAGCGGCATTCCCGCTGCCCTATGTCGCGCGGCAGAAATACTGGCCGCCGGTCAAGCGCGTGGACAACGTCCATGGCGACCGCAATCTGGTCTGCACCTGCGCGCCCTTGGAAGCCTACGCCCAGGCGGCCGAGTAGAATCGCCTTGAGCCCGCGCCGTCGTCCCGGCGGCGCGGGCGATCGGGTGTTTCGTCAACGCCCCAGCTGGACTAGCCTGGTCTCATCGTCGCAACGCCGAGGCCCGCGTCATGAATATCTCCGCGCCCCATCCCACTCCTGCCGGTATCAGCGAGGAGGAATGGGCGGTCCGCTGCGATCTCGCAGCGCTGTATCGCCTCGTCGCGCATCACAAGATGACCGACCTGATCTACACCCATATCAGCGCGCGCATTCCGGGGCCGGAGCATCACTTCCTCATCAACAGCTACGGCGTGATGTTCCATGAAATGCGGGCGAGCGATCTGGTGAAGGTCGACCTGCACGGCAACATCCTGGAACCCGAGGGTCGGAGTGGCCTGCATGTGAACCAGGCGGGCTTCACCATCCACTCCGCCATCCATATGGCGCGGGAGGATCTGGTCTGCGTCGTGCACACCCACACCGCCGCGGGCATCGCGGTTTCCGCCCAGGAACACGGGTTGCTGCCGATCAGCCAGCACGCGCTGAAATTCTACGGCTGCCTCGCCTATCACGGCTATGAGGGCATCGCGCTGGACCTGGATGAACGGGACCGGCTGGTCGCGGATCTTGGCCCCCACAAGGCGATGATCCTGCGCAACCATGGCCTTCTGGTCGGTGGCACCTCCATCGCCGATGCCTGGAACCAGATCTACTACCTCGAACGCGCCTGCCAGGCGCAGGTGGCGGCCCTCGCCGGTGGGTCAAAGCTGGTCTTCCCGCCGGAGGAAGTGCGTCTCAAGACCGCGAAGCAGTTCGCGCCTAAGACCCCGCCGAACCCGCATACGCGCCTCGCCTGGGAAGCCTCGCTGCGGCTCATCGAGAACGACCGGGTTCCCTACCGCAGCTGACGCCTGCCGAGGCCACTACCGCTCCATCGCCTGCATGGCCCGGCCGCCCCAGCGGCGGGCCAGCACCATCACCAGCAACACCGAACCGCCATGCCAGATCAGCACCATGGCCGCCGCGTCCAGATGGTGCACAAGGGATAGCCCGACCGAGGCGATAGCCGCCGCGGCAAGCCCGGCGAGCGCCGCGACCGGTCCTGGGCGGATCGGTCCGGCATGGCGGGTCATCCACAGCATCCCAAGCGTCAGCGGCACACCGAAGCCGATGATGAAGCGCATACAGCCGAAGCTGGTGCCAAGCGCCGGGAAGCCAAGCTCGATGAACTCCTGCACACAACCCCAGCCAAGCCCTGATATCCAGAAGACGGCGAAGGGGGCGGGCAGCAGAGCCCAGCGCTCGCTTCGGTCCGGCAATGCCAGGTGAAATGCGGCAATTGCCGCAGCCGTCCCGGTGGCGAGCGCGGCGAGCAGATTCACCTGTTCGTGCATCAGCATGAGACGGTGCTCAATATCGTGGCGGAAACCAGCCACCGCGACGCCGACGGTCACGACGCCGATCGCCATGGCAAGCCACCCCAAAGCTGCCAGAAGCGGCGGCGGCAGGCGACGAACAGGCTGAAGGCCGGCCGACAACCGGCTGATCAAGTCATCGGTCCGCACGGTCTTCCCCCTTTTCATTGACGCCGAAACGACGGCGAAGCGAGGCCATCGCCCTGTGTGTCGCGACCTTGAGCGCGCCAACGCTGAGCCCCGATCGCGCCGAAGCCTCGGCCAATGGCAGATCCTCCAACTTGGCCAGGCGCAACGCGATACGCTGGCTTTCCGGCAGTTCTGCCACAGCATCACGCAAGGCACGCGCGGCGAGACGCTCCTCCGCCGCTGGCGCCACGGCGGCTGCCTCCTCCGGCAAATCGTCGATACTGGATTCACGGCCCGCGCCGCGGCCATAGCGGCGCAGGCGATCGATCGCGCGCCGGGTCGCGATCGTGGTCAGCCATGGCCCGATCGGCCGGTCCGGGTCGTAGGTGTGGCGTAGGGCGTGGATCGTCAGCAACGCGTCCTGGACCGCATCCTCCGCCTCCGCAAAGTCACGAATCCGCGCACGGCAGAGGCTCCGCAGACGGGGCGTCACCTCGCGCAGGAACGTATCATAGGCGCGCGCATCGCCCCCCTGCGCTGCGGCCAGCAGCGTGCCCCATCGGCCTTCCTGTGCCGTACGCGCCTCGCGGCCAGGCGTGATCACGGCAGGATGGCTGCCGGCAAGAGTAGCGCCAGACACATCAGGTATCCGCCAGACGCGGCCAATTGGCCTCGGCGCGCGCTATGTGACCGGGGATGTCCCTCTGCCACTGTCGTTGCACCCCGCGATCATAGTTCAGGAAAAGCCTGCCGTCCCGGATGTGCCATGCTTCCGGGTCGATATCCACCTTGTAGCCGCGCGAGACCCCGAAAGCACAGAAGCCACCAAAGGCCGGCAGGAACCCGTCGGCGCTGGCGCGGAAAGCTTCCAGATTCTGCTCCGAGGCGAAATGCCAGGCAACGCCGCCATGCTGCGCCATCAGCAGCGGGCTTCCGCGACGCGGACCCCCATTGGCGAACCAAGCCACCGGGTCATACCCCCGCAGCGCCACGCCACCATTGTGGTTGATACGGCGAGGCAGGCCCTGCGCGGCGGCTGGCGCCACCAGGGCTGAAACAGCCAGGACGAACAGGCCGCGACGCTGCATGGGAAGGCTCCTCGACGAATGCTTGAAGGGGTTTCGCTGGAGTGTCATGCGCGGTTACGGCCCTTGCGTGCGCTTCGCCTCCCAGGCAAGGCTGGGGTGATGATCGCGATATCGCCCTGGACAACCACGGCCTCCGAACTGTTGCTGGAGGACCGATGGATCAAGCTCCGCGCCGACCGCCTGAAGACAGCGGCCGGGTTAGAAATCCATCCCTGGTATGTGCTGGAATATCCAGACTGGTGCGTGGCCGTGGCGTTGACGCCGGATGACCGCCTCGTGCTGGTCCGCCAGTGGCGCCATGGCGGGCAGAACTGGTCGTTGGAACTACCTGGCGGGGTCATGGACCCGGAAGACGCCGACCCCGTCGCCGCGGCACGCCGCGAATTGCGGGAGGAGACGGGATACGACGCCCCGGACTGGCGATACCTCTATGCGAGCCACGCCAATCCCGCGATCCAGACCAACCGACTGCATGTGGTGCTCGGCATTGGCGCCGTTCCCGTGATGGAGGCCTCTCCCGAACCGGCCGAGGACATCCGCGTCGAACTCATCCCGATCAACGACGTCCTGGCCGGTATCGGTGGCGGGATGATCGGCCAAGCCATGCATATCGGCGCCATCCTGGTCGGGCTTTCCGCCGCCGGCCGCATCAATTTCGGAGAGCCCCGATGACAGAAATCCGGGTCCTGCGCCTCGCGCAACATCACCGGGCGGAATGGGAATGCCTCTACGCCGGCTACGCAGCCTTCTATCGGGTGGAGCAGACTGCGGAAATGCGCGCCCGCGTCTGGGGCTGGCTGATGGACCCCGGTCATGAGGTCAATGCGCTGGTCGCGGAGGACGACACCAGGCGGCTGGTCGGCATTGCCCATTTCCGCCCCTTCGCACGGCCTCTATCGGCCAGTGTGGGCGGCTTCCTGGATGACCTGTTCGTCGATCCCACCGCCCGTGGCCAACGCGTCGCCGATGCGCTGATCGAAGCGGTAGCGGAGGAGGGGCGGCGACGCGAGTGGACTGTCATCCGGTGGATCACCGCGGACGACAACTACCGCGGTCGCGGCGTCTATGACCGCCTCGCCACGCGGACCATGTGGATCACCTACGACAAGAAGCTCGGTTGACGCCCTGCACCGCGTGATCGCGGAGGAGAGGGTAGTCCCCTCCCCTCCGCCGCAAAACTATCGTCAGTTGCCGACCCGAACAAAGCGCAGTGGGAACCAGTTGTCGGCGAGTTGCTGCAACTGGATGTTCGATCGCGCTGCCCAGATCACGGTCTGCTGGTGCAGCGGGATGTGGCCAACCTGCTCCGTGTGGATGCGCATAGCCTCCTCCACCATCCGCTGGCGCGCCTGAGGGTTCGTCTCGACCGCCATCTGCTGCGTCAATTCATCGAAGCGCGGGCTGGTCCAGCCACCGACATTGAACATGCCTCGGTCTCCCTGACGGCTCGCCATCAGGTTGAAGAAGGCGTTGTGGGCGTCATAGGTGTTGGGCGTCCAACCCAGCATGTAGAAGCTGGTGGCGTAGCGGGGCCCCAGGATTTCCGCGAAGTAGCGCGCCCGGGTCTGGGCATTCAGCGTCACGCGGATGCCCACGCGCGCCAGCATGGAGACCGCCGCCGTGCAGATCGCCTCATCATTGACGTAGCGGTCATTGGGACAATCGAGTGTTACGCCAAAGCCCTGGGGATAGCCCGCTTCGGCCAGCAGACGCCGCGAAAGGTCCGGGTTGTACTGCGGGATCTGGTCCCCCGCTTCGGTATGGCCGTTCACGCCGGGCCCGATCATCAGGCCCGTGGCTCTCGCCTGTCCCCGCATCACCGTCCGCACGATCGCGGCCCTGTCGATGGCGTGGTTCACGGCCTGACGCACGCGAGGGTCCTGGAACGGGTTGCGGCCGCGCACATCGGATTTCAGCAGTTCCGGCCGCAGCTGGTCGAAACCGAGATAGATCGTCCGAAGTTCGGCCTGCTGATGCACCCGGATGTTCGGGGTACGGGACAGCCGGTCCGTATCCTGTGGCGGCACCGTGTAGACCATGTCCACCTCGCCCGAGAGAAGGGCGGCGATGCGGGTTGCGTCATTGGAGATCACATTGAATTCGACCCGCGTCAGATTGTGCTCCGGGCGATCCCACCAACCGGTATTAGGCGCCAGGACCGTGCGGCGGTCAGGCTCCCGCGATACCAGGCGAAACGGCCCGGTTCCCATGGCGTTGCGGGTTGCGAAATTCTCCTCGCGTGTCGTGAGATCCGCACTGCGAACGGCATTGTTCGCCTCCGCCCAGCGACGGGACATCATGGCGATGCCCGTGATTTCCTCGAGGAAGATCGGATTGGGCGCCGTCGTCTCGACATCGACGGTGAAGTCATCGACGCGGCGGGCCTCCTTCACGCTGGCAAGCGACCCGCCGACATTGGACCCCTGCGCCTTGGCCCGCACGATCGAGAAGACAACGTCATCGGCTGTGAACGGCGTGCCATCCTGGAACAGCACGCCACGGCGCAGGTGGAAGCGCCAGACATCGGACCGGGGTTGTTCCCAACGCTCGGCAAGCGCGCCTTCGACCTGCAACTGCCGGTTCCTGCGCACGAGCGGTTCATACACATTGCCCATGAAGCTCAGAAGGAAGGTCTCCTGCCGGGCGTAGGGGTCCATGGAATTGACGTCGCCATCATTGGCCCAGCGGAAGGTGTTCGCCTGCGTCGGCGGGCTGACCAGGGCGGCCGCGGCGAGGATGGCTGCGACAAGGATGCTGCGCTGCATCGAAAGTCTCCCTCAGAATATTACGTGGAGATTAGCGTGATGGTCGAAGCCCGAATAGTGGCACGCCTGCGGGACGGCGCTGCGTGTCATGGCGAAGGCGTGCGGCTCCTCCGCGGCAGTGCAGTCGAGGAGGAAGCAACGGCTCGCCAGCAGGTCAGAACGCGAAAAGGGGGCCGTGAGGCCCCCTTTCCTGCATATCCGTTTGGATCGTGAAGCCTATGCGGCCTTCAGGGCCCGCGGCAGATCGGCCACCGCCGCATCGATGAGCGCCGCGTCCGCGGCCGCATCGACACTGAGCGCCATGACTTCGCGCGCGGCAGCCGCGGCAATCTCGGCAGCAGCATTCCGAACCTCGGCCACAGCGCCCGCCTCAGCGGCAGCGATGCGATCCATGGCCATCCGTTCGCGACGCTTCGCAGCAGCCTCCGCCTCAAGGGCCGTTGCCTGGGCCACGCGCTCTGCCTCGGCACGGGCGCGGGCGATCAGTTCCTGCGCTTCAGCGAGGGCGGCCGCACGATCCGCCTCCGCCTGGCGACGCATCGCCTCGGCTTCCTCACGAAGGCGAGAGGCCTCGGCAAGTTCGGCCCTGATGCGGTCGGCGCGGCCGTCCAGCATCGTCGTGGCAATGCCCCAACCCTTCTTGCCCGCCAAAAGGACAAAGAGGACGAAGGACATGGCGACCCAGAACTTAGGGTCGAGCCAGAAATGCTCGTAATGGTGCATGGACCTGTCCTCCTCAGCCCTGGCCGCGAGCGGCGAGAGCGCGGTCGACGGCAGCGCCAACCATCGCCGTGTCAGCACGCCCTGTCAGGCGCGTTACCAGAGCTTCAGCGGTTTCGGTCGAAACCTGGCGCAGCGCACCCATGGCAGCGTCTCGCGCGACGGCGATCCGACCTTCCGCCTCAGCGATGGTCCGCGACAGCCGTGCTGCCAGAGCGTCAGCACGGCTCTGTGCTTCTTCCTGGGCGGACTGCATGGCGCCAGCAATTGCCGCCTGTGCTTCGGCGCGAGCCCTCGCGGTGGCGTCACGATGCGCGGCCATAGCCGCGTCGGCTTCGGCCTTGGCAATACGCGCGGCCTCGAGATCGCCCTCGATGCGCTTCGCGCGGTCCTCGATCACCTGGCCAACCCGCGGCAGGGCGAAGTTCGAGAGCACGAAGTAGAGCCCACCGAAAATGATCAGCAGCCAGACAACCTGCGCAATCAGCATAGGGTCGCCGAAGCGCAGCTGCGGCATGCCCTCGCCCGATGCTTCGGCTGCCAGCACGATGCCGGGTGCAACCGCCATGACGGCCCCCAGAATAGCCTGCAACCGCCATGCCCGACGCGAAGCCATATGCCCGTCCCTTTTTTCCATCAGCAAGCCGGAGCCGGCCGGATAGTCGGCCGGCAGCCTGGGCGTGCGCCTGGATGGCGCCGCCCAGGGACTGCTCAGGTGAAGAGGATCAGGAACGCGATCAGCAGCGCGAACAGCGCGACGGCTTCCGTCAGCGCGAAGCCCAGGATGCCGATCGGGAAGACCGCATCGCGGGCACCCGGGTTGCGGCCAACCGAGGTGACCATCGCGGAGAAGATGTTGCCAATGCCGATGCCGACGCCGGCGAGGGCGATGACGGCCAGACCAGCCCCGAGGGCCTTGGCGGCGAGCACGTCCATGGAATTTGTCCTTCCGTTGCTACACGTTGTTGGGCTGACGAGCGGCTTGTTAGTGCAGATGCACCGCGTCGTGCAGGTAGATGCTGGTCAGGATCGCGAAGACATACGCCTGCAAGAAGGCCACCATGACCTCGAAGGCGAACAGCGCGACGTTGACAGCGAGCGGGAGGGAGGCGGCGAAGATGCCGACCGTACCCAGGCTGCCCAGCATGATGACGAAGGTGGCGAAAACCTTCAGCATCACGTGGCCTGCCACCATATTCGCGAAAAGGCGGATCGATAGGCTGACCGGCCGCGACAGGTAGGAGACGATCTCGACCGGCACGATGATGGGCGCAAGCCAGATCGGCGCACCCGCCGGGAAGAAATAGCTGAAGAAGTGCAGGCCATGCCGCTGCAGCGCCACCACTGTGATCAGCACGAACACAATCATCGCCAGCGCCAGGGTCACGGCGATATGGCTGGTGAAGGTGAAGGCGTAGGGAAGCAGGCCCAGCGCGTTGCCGGCCAGGATGAACATGAACAGCGTGAAGACGAACGGGAAGAAGCGCTTTCCCTCGTCGCCCACCTGGTTGACCACCAGATCCATGATGAATTCGTAGGATGCTTCCGCCATCGACTGGAGCCGACCGGGGACCACGGCGCGCGCCGCCATACCCATCATCAGCAGCGCGGTCACCAGACCGCCAGCCACCAGCATGTGCGCATTGGACTGAGAAAACCCCACGGAGGAGCCAATGATGCCGAGAATCGGCGTCAGTTCGAACTGGCTCAGTGCGTCGATCGCCTTGCCTTCGGCCGCCACTCTCGCTCTCCCGCTCACCGCGTTTCCGCGGGCCAAGGTTCGTCCTGCCCTACTTCCGGCTGTCACTGCGCGGGGTGAACAGGCGATAGACGTTCATCACCCCCGCAGCACTACCAAGGACGAAGAACAGCAGGAAGAGCCACGGCCAGGTTCCCAGCCACCGGTCAAGAAACCAACCGATGGCCACACCCACGACGAGCGCCGAGAACACCTCGACCCCCGCACGAAACCCAACCCCCCAAGAACCCTTAGGCAACCCGTCACCCTGTCCTGGCTGGGGATCCATCCCCTGCCGCGACCGGGCTCGGCGAAGCCGATCCTCAAAGCCGTTCTGTTCCGTCACGCATGCTCTCCCCCGCGGTGCCCCGCCCGGAAGGCGCGCGCTCCCTACGATGGTGGGTTAAGGGTGTCAAGGCGACGACCGCGGTGCAGCATGCGGTTGCGGGGCCCAAGACCCCATTCTCAATGGCCCCCTCATTGGCCCAGAAACCCGCCCGACTGCATATGCCAAAGCTTGGCGTAAGCGCCGCCCGCGGCCAGAAGCTGCTGGTGCGTGCCCATCTCAACCACGCGGCCTTCCGCGAGCACCACCAACCGGTCCATGCGCGCCAGCGTCGAGAGACGGTGCGCGATGGCAATCACGGTCTTCCCCGCCATCAGGCGCTCCAGGCTTTCCTGGATCGCGGCCTCGACTTCCGAATCGAGCGCGCTCGTCGCCTCGTCCAGCACGAGGATCGGCGCGTCCTTCAGCAGCACCCTGGCGATCGCCACCCGCTGGCGCTGCCCGCCAGACAGCTTCACTCCGCGTTCCCCGGCATGGGCATTGTAGCCCTTGCGACCACGCCAGTCTGCCAAATCAGCAATGAAATCATGCGCTTCCGCCTGCCGCGCCGCCCGCTCCACCTCCTCATGGGACGCATCGGGACGGCCGTAGCGGATGTTATCCAGGATGGATCGGTGCAGCAGGGCGGTATCCTGCGTCACCACACCGATCGCGCCTCGCAGGCTTTCCTGGGTGACGTCGGCAATATCCTGCCCGTCGACCAGTATCCGCCCCCGCTCGGGCGTGAAGAAGCGCAGCAACAGGTTGATTGCGGTGGTTTTTCCGGCACCGGAATGCCCCACCAGACCCACCCTCTCCCCGGCCGCGATATCGAGCACGAACGCGTCCAGCACCCCTGCCTCTCGTCCATAGCCGAAGCGCACATCCTCAAAGTGAATGGCTCCATGGGGGACGAGCAGAGGCTTGGCCTGCGGTGGATCCGGCGCCGTTGGCGGGACGGCGATGCTGTTCATCCCTTCCTGCACGACGCCGATATTCTCGAAGATCCCGGCCACATTGAACGCTACCCAGCCCGAGATATTGGCGATCTGCCAGGCCATTGGCAGGGCCGCCGCGACCATCGCCAGCGGTATATCGCCCCGCGACCAAAGCCAGATCGCCAAGGCGCCAGTGCCGACAAGCATGCCCGCATTCAGGGTGGACAGCAGAAGGCCATTGAGGGTGACAAGGCGCGTCTGGGCCGCGAAATCCTGGGTCAACCTCTCCACCCCCTCGCGGACCCAGGCATCCTCCTGCGCCGCCCGGGCGAAGAGCTTCACGGTGACGATGTTCGTATAGCTATCCACCACCCGGCCCGTCAGGGCGGATCGCGCCTCGCTGGCCCTGCGGGACCGATCCCGCATCCGCGGGACGATCAGCCGAAGCAGGGTGGCGTAGAGCGCGAACCAGACCAGGATCGGGATCGCCAGCCGGGCATCCGTCGAGGCCAGGACCAGCACCGCCCCGGTGCCATAGACAAGGATGTACCAGACGGCGTTGACGGACTGGACAATGCTTTCCCGCATCGCCGGCCCGGCCTGCATGACACGGTTGGCGATCCGGCCGGCAAAATCCTCCTGGAAGAAGGACCAGCCCTGCCGGATCACTTGCCAATGGCTCTGCCAGCGGATCATGGCCGTGACACTGGGGATGATGGCCTGCTGGGTCACCAGATTCTGCCCCAGGATGGCCAGGGGCCGGCACACCAGAAGGATGGCCGCCATCACGGCAAGGGTCTGGCCTGCTTCCTGCCAGATACGTTCCTGGCCGTGCTGCTCCAACATCCCGATGACCTGGCCGACGAAGACCGGGATCAGCAGGTCCAGCAGCGCCACGACCAACCCAGCCCCGAACAACAGCCCAAAAATGGCCCGGGCCTGGCGCGCGAAATGCCAGTAGAAGCCCAGCAGGGAATTCGGCGGAGGCCCGTCCGGGACAGGAACGCCCAGCCAGCGCGCCGCGGGCGTACCCACGGGCGCCACCGGGTCGATGGCCTTTTCGAAGAGTCGAACGATAAACATTGTCGCAGCACGCGCCCGATGGTGCAGCGCGTCAATCGCGAAAGCGCCGCAGTTCAGCCCAGCGCCAGAAGCTTCCGCATGACAGTGGGCATCGCGGCCAGCGCCGCCTTCCGGTCCATCCAGGCAAAACCCTCCGGCGCCGCCCTCCCCGGGACGTCGC
>CANJXD010000053.1 GCA_947478535.1 Acetobacteraceae bacterium | reverse complement strand
GCGTGGCTGGGCGATGGGTCCTTCTCCCTCGTCGCGGCGCTTGCCGTGGGGCCTCAGGCGATCAGCGCGGAGAGTTTCGAGCTTGTCGCCGGCGGGCTTCGTACCCGTGGAAGCCTCGCCTTGGCGCTACCCGGCCGCCCAAGGCTGACCGGCCGTATCGCCGCGGAACGCCTGCCCCTGCCGATGCTCGCCTGGCGTAGCTCCGACCCCCTCGCGCTGGACGCGCTGGCCGATTTCGATGCCGAGGTCACGCTGGAGGCGAGCCGTGTGGAGATGGCGGGCATTGCGATCGAGCAGGCGAGCGCGGGCCTGCGCCTGGAGGGCGGCGCGCTGCGGCTCGACAACGGGCGGGCGCGGTTGGCTGGTGGGCAGGTCGATCTGGCGGCACGGCTCCTCCTTCAGCCGGCCACGCCGCCGCAATTGACGATGGAAGGCCGATTGGAGGGTGGCAGCCTCGCGGCGCCACTGTTTGGCCTGCCTGTCGATCTTACGGCGGGGCGCGGCGATGTCGGCTTCACCCTCGACGCCAGCGGCCATTCGATGGCCGCGCTGCTTGGCACCCTGGCTGGCCAGGCGCGCTTCGGCCTGCGTGACGGCCTGCTGACCGGGTTCGACCTGGCGGCCGCGGCGCAGGCGACGGCGCAGCCGGATGGCATCGCGGCGGAAGCAGCGGCGCGTCGTGCCCTGACTGCCGGCGCCACCGCCTTCGATCGCCTCGAAGGCCGGGCGACGCTGGTGGATGGGCGGATGCGGCTGGTGGAGACACGGCTGGCGGCGGAGGGCGGTACCTCCGCGACACTCAGCGGGGACCTCGACTTCGCGCGGGCGGCGCTGGATCTGCGGATCCTCGCGCGCCCCGCGCAGCCAGAGGCGCCCGATCTCGGCCTGCAGCTGAGCGGGCCGGCGGAGACGCCAAGCGCCTTGCCGGAAACCGCCGCCTGGGCGCGGTGGCGGGCGGAGCGCGGCTGAGCGCCACGCTTCAGGCGATCACGACGAAATCGGCCGCCATCACGGTCGCATCCGCCAGGCTGGCCAGCACCGTGATCCCGCCGGCTGTAGCGCCGTTGCTGTCCCAGATGAGCTGGTGCGTACCCGTGCTGAACAGGAACTGCCCGAGGGTGCCGATGGCGGCCGGGCTGGCGCCGATCTGCAACCGCCCTGCCGCCAGCAGGTCCATCCCCAGCCTCAACCCAGCGCCGAAGCCGCTGGCCGAGAATTCCAGCCGGTCATCCGCCGCGCTGAAATCGAGGATGGTATCCGCCGCATCCAAAACGCTGGCGAAGCGGAAGGCATCCAGCCCCACCCCACCCGTCATCTGGTCCGCCCCGGCGCCGCCGACCAGCGTGTCATCGCCCCCGTCGCCCCGCAGCGTATCGGCCCCCGCCAGCCCGGCCAGGAGATTGGCGGCATCGTTGCCGGTGACGAAGTTGGCCAGGGTGTTCCCCGTGCCCTGGATGGCGCCATCGCCTTCCAGCGCCAGATCCTCAAGATTGGTGCCGAGGATGGCGGTGACGCTGGCGAGTACCCTGTCGGTTCCGGCATTGGCGGCCTCGGTGATGCAGTCGCCGCCATCGTCGAGGCGATACACATCGTCGCCGGTGCCGCCTGCCAGGCTATCGGCGCCGCTGCCGCCGTCCAGCGTATCGGCCCCGGCATTGCCGGCCAGCGTATCCGCGGCCGCGCCACCAGACAGCGCATTCGCGGCGCTGTTGCCAGTGATCCGATTGGCGAGCGCGTTGCCCGTCCCGGCGGTCGCTGCGGTGCCGGTCAGGACCAGCCATTCCAACGCACTGCCCAGCGACCAGGACACGCCGGACAGCACCTGGTCGATGCCGGTGGCGCCCAGTTCCAGAACCGAATCGTCTGGCGCGTCGACGATGTAGGTGTCCGTGCCCTCACCGCCCGCCAAGCTATCGGCGCCTGTGCCGCCATCCAGCGTATCGGCCCCGGCGCCACCAGCCAACGTATCATCGCCGGCCAGGCCGGCCAGGTGGTTTGCCCCGGCATTGCCGGTCAGGAGGTTCGCCGCCGCGTTGCCGGTGCCGCCAATCGCAGCGGTGCCGGACAGGGTCAATCTCTCGAATCCGCTGGTGAGCGTCCAGGTGACGAGGCTGATGACGAGGTCCGTGCCCTCATCGGCCTGCTCCACCAGGGCCTGCGCGGCCGAGGCGACGATGAAGCAGTCATCGCCAAGGCCGCCGACCAGGGTATCCGCCCCCGACCCGCCTTCGAGCGTGTCAGCGCCGGCACCACCCGCGAGCAGGTCATTTCCCGAACCACCGGACAGGCGGTTCGCGGCGGCATTGCCGGTGATGATGTTCGCCACGGCGTTGCCGGCCCCATCGATCGCCGCATCGCCCGTCAGGGTCAGGTTCTCGACATTCAGCCCGAGCGTATGGGTGACGTCGGCGAAGACCGTATCGCTCCCGCCGCCCACCAGTTCCGTGATCAGGCAGCCCGCGCCGCGCAGGATGTAGCTGTCATCACCGAGGCCGCCGGCCAGGCTGTCGGAGCCGGTGCCACCATCCAGCGTATCCGCCCCGGCGGCGGCGGCGAGGCTGTCATTCCCCGCGCCACCTTGCAGCAGGTTCGCCGCCGCGTTGCCGGTGAGCGTGTCATTCCCCGCGCCGCCGGTCGCGTTCTCGATCAGCGACCGCGCATCGCCGTTGAATTGCAGCGCATTGAAGACATTGCCGCGCGCAAGCTTTCCCGCGGCAAGGCTCACGAGCTGCGCGCTGCTCGCGACGCTCCAGCCCCCCGGGGTGAGATCGAGCTTCACCCCGCCGCCATAGGCCGAGAAATCATAGGTATCGCGCCCATCACCGTCCCAGATCGTCAGGAACACGCGATTGCCGCCGGGTGTGCCCTGCGCTGCGCCGTTGATGGACATCGCGCCGGTCAACGGGTTCCAGCTGTAGGTCGTGTCCCCCCCATTCATGGCGAAATCCGCGCCGTACATCACCTGCAGCGCGGCGATGTCGAGCATCATGAAGCTCTGCGGCGCGCCCCAGCGTTCATAGGTGTAGCCCGCCGTCGAGCCGCCGATCGCGCTGCGATAGGTCATCACCGTGAATTCGAGGCTGTCGCGGTCCGCCGGCACTGCGGTATTCGCGACGCCTCCGGCCTCATGCGCGTGCTTCAGCCCCAGCGCGTGGCCCAGTTCATGCAGGATGGTGTGATAGGCGTAATTGCCGAGGATGGGGTTCGCGTAGTCGTTAGTGCTGCCGGCATAGGCGGTGCCGAACCACACATCGCCACCGCGACCGCTGGCGGGCAGATACGCATAGGCGGTCGGCGGCCTGCTGGACTGGGCGATACGAAGGTCGGCGCTGTCGAAGCCGGCATCGAGAAGCGTCAGGTTGGTAAAATCCGCCACGCCCATCCCGGCGAGGCGCGCATGGCCGCCCGCTGTGTCTGAGCCGCCAGCAAGGGCGACGCGTGCCGCCTGCATCAACGCCAGGCTCGCCTGGTCGAAGGCGCTGGTGGTTTCCCCCTGGCCGTAGGAAGCTTCGTAATCGGCCGGGCTGTCGGGGAAACTGAAGGTCACCGGGCCAGACCAGGCGATGCCGGACAGCAGCCCGTCGACCGCCTTGTTGCCAGTCCCCACTACCGTCCGCGTCGTCGCCACAGCACCTGCCCTTGGATTGCCCGAAGTCTTGGCGGGAGCACCGTGGGGAGAAGTCATGAACCGATTGTTGCGGTGGGCCTTCGCCGACAATCCCGTATTGACCCCTGCGCATCGCCGGGCGAGGAAAGCCGATGGCTCGCTTTGAAATCCTCGTCACCCACCCCTTCCTCGACCAGCCCGGCCTCGGGATGCTGGAGGAGGCTGGCTGCACCGTGCATTTCCTGACCCCCGATGGCGGGCGGGCGGAGATGGAGCGGCTGCTGGCGACAATCCCCTTCGACGGCGTCCTGTCCCGCATCATCCCGATCTCCGCCGAGGCGATGGCGCGCTGCCCGACCATCCGCGTCATCAGCCGTGCGGCGGCGGGGCATGACAATGTGGATGTGAAGGCGGCCACGGCGCAGGGCATCGCGGTGCTGACGGCGGTGGGCGCCAACGCGCAATCCGTGGCCGAATACGCCATCGGCATGATGCTGACGGTGGCCCGCAACATCGCCCGCCACAACGCCGCCATCCAGCTCGGTGGCTGGGAACGCGGGCGGCTTGGGCTCGAATTGCGGGGGCGGCGGCTTGGCCTGGTGGGGTCCGGGCGGATCGCGCAGGCCACGGCGCAGATGGCTCTCGGCCTCGGCATGCGCGTCGCGGCCTGGAGCCCGAACATCGCGGCGCGCGGCGACATGGGCGCGGTGGGGCGCGCGGCCTCGCTGCATGAGTTGATTGGGATGAGCGACGTCCTCTCCCTGCATGCTCCGCTCAGCGAGAAGTCCCGCAACATGATCGGCGCGGCCGAGCTTGCGCTGATGGGGAAGGAGACGATCCTCATCAACACCGGTCGGGGTGGTCTGGTGGATGAAGTGGCGCTGGCGGAGGCGCTGCGGGAAGGCCGCATCTGGGGTGCGGGCATCGACGTGCTGACGCAGGAACCGCCGCCGGCCGACCACCCGCTGCTCGGCCTGCCCAATGCGGTGCTGAGCCCGCATGTCGGTGCGGCGACCACGGTGGCGCGCGCCGCGACCTCGGAGACCGCGGCGCGCCACCTGCTCGATATCCTGCTCGGCCGGACGCCGCCTGCGGACGCCATGGTGAACCCGGACGTCCTCAGGCGAGGCTGAGCCCCGGCTGCATCGCCGCCGCGATCATCGCCCAATCCGCGTCACTGATGGGCACCAGCCCAAAGCGCAGCTTCGCACCCCAATTACCGTCCCGCGTGACGTCGAGGCGCGCCTGCAGCGCGGCAATCGGGGCGGGGTCGGCGGGCGCCCAATCGACATCCCGGCGCCACGGCACGAAGCCGGGCGCCGTCTCCATACGATAGGGATCGCCTTCCCGCACGACGCCCATCGCGACGAAGGCCTGGAGGCGGTCCTTCCCCCCGAAGGTCGCTTTGGGCGCGTAGTAGGTGATGCGATCCCCCGGCCGGAGGCGCCGTAGCGGCGCCGATTTGCCGTGGCACAACTGCATGAAGCCGCCGGCCACGCCGCGCGCCACATGGTTGGCGCTGGCAACGCCGATCCAGGCCGCGCTCATGCCACGCTCGGTGCGAAGACCCGCAGCCGGTGCCCATCAGGGTCCAGCGCCACGAAGCCGAAGCCGAAATCGAGCCGCGATGGCGCCAGGGCCATCGGCACGCCGCGCGCCCGCCACGCCGCATGGCAGGCGATGACGGCCTCCGCATCCTCCAGCGTGATGCAGTGTTCGCCACCGCCCATCCCTTCGGCGGCCGGCAGCACGCCATCCCGCTGCCACAGCCCGAGCATCAGGCCGGGCGCGGCGGGGATCATGGCGAAGCCGGGGGAGGCTTCCGCCGGTTCGCGCCCCAGGGCAGCGGACCAGAAGGCCGTGCTGCGGGGTACATCGGTGACATAGAGCAGGCTGAAGGCGAGATCGGGCATCGGGGCCATCCCTTGCTGGTGGAGGCCCTCAGTTACGGCGTGGCACTGTCAGTTCCTGTCAGCAGCCTCGTCCTCCGCGATGCCTTCGCGGCTGCGCCAGGCCTTCAGCAGCCCAGCACGGCGTTCGGGGTATCGCTCGCCGGTCGGCGCCAGCGTGGCGATGCGATCGAGGCGAAAACTCCGCAGATCCTGCCGCAACTCGCACCACGCGACGAGCACGCGCAGCCGTTCGAAGAAGCCGAGGGCGATGGGCCAGACCAGGCGCTGGGTCTCGCGCCCCGAAGCGTCGCGGTAGGCGATGGCGAGTTTTCGTTCGTCCCGGATCGCCTGGCGGATCACGGGCAGCCCGGCGCCGCTGGGCGCCGTGGCGGGTGGTGGCACCAGAAGCCCATTCTCCTCCAGCCGCTGGCGCAGCGCGGGCGTCAGCACGGCGCGCACCTTGGCGAGTGTATCCCGCGCAGCATCGCGCAGGCCGGGGTCACCCTGTTCGGCCACCCAGCGGGCACCGAGGACCAGGGCTTCCACCTCATCCTCGGTGAACATCAGCGGCGGCAGGGTGAAGCCGGGGCGGAGGACATAGCCGATGCCGGCCTCGCCCTCGATGGCCGCACCCTGGGCCTGCAAAGTCGCGATATCGCGGTAGAGCGTCCGCAGGCTGATGCCAAGCTCCTCCGCCAGCACCTGCCCGCGCACGGGATGCCGGCGCCGGCGGAGCGCCTGGAGAAGATCAAGCAGCCGGGCGCTTCGTGACATGCGCCCGGCCGCGTCGCTTTGCGTTCAGCTATTCGCCGGCACGAGGCGATAGCTGGCGCCAACGCGCTCGACCCGGCCCGTGGCCGGCATCGGGAAGTGGTAGCCGATGACGGGCATGCGGTCCGCTGCCGCCCGGTCGAGCAACTTCTTCCGGGTCTCGACCGCCATGACCGCATCCATGTCGAAGACCGGATGCCATTCCGGATTCGCCATGAAGAAGGCCGGCGCGTTCACGGCATCGCCGATCACCAGCAGTTGCTGGTTGCCATCGGCCACAATGAACGAGCAATGGCCCGGGGAATGGCCATAGGTCGCCAGCGACGTGATGCCCGGTGCCACTTCAGCACCCGGCGCGAAGGTGCTGACGCGGCCCTGGTAGCCCGCGAAGCGATTGCGGACATTGGCGAAGGCCGGCTTGCGATCGGCGCTGGCGCGGGATTCCTCGCCGGCATCCGTCCAGAACGCCCATTCCCGTTCCGGCACCACAACCGGGACGTTCGGGAACAGCGGCTGGCCGCTCGCATCCGTCAGGCCACCGATGTGGTCGCCGTGGAAATGCGTATGCGCGACCAGGATCACCTGCGCCGGGTCGAGGCCCGCCGCGCGCATATTCGCCAGCATCTGGCTGCCCTGCGCGCCCGGCGCGCCGCGGCCGACATCCAGCATCACCAGGCCGCGGGGCGTGCGGATGATGGTGACGTTGAAGGGGTTCTGCAGCGCGGTGCCCTGCATGCCGGCGGCCTGCATCGCCGCCGTCACCTGCGCGGGCGTCGCGTTCAGCACGAAGCCCTGGGTGGCATCGGCCCGCACCACGGCGCCATCCGTCACCACGAAAGCTTCCAGCGCCCCCACCGGCACGCGGTGGACGCTCGGTGTCGGGGCCTGCGCGGAGGCAAGCCGGGGAGCCAGTGCCAGCGGAGCCAATGCCATGCCGGCACCGGCACCGAGAAGGCTGCGTCGATCGATCTGCATGGTCGCTCTCCTTAAACGGCGGCTGCCCAGTCGGTCGGCACGAAGCGGTAGCCAGCGCCTTCCTTGGCCATGGTGCCCATGGCGGGGAAGGGGAAGTGATAGCCGGTGACCCGGACGCGATCGGTGGAGACCATGTCCAGCACGCGGCGGCGCGTCGCCTCGGCCGCCGGGGCGTCGAAATCGAACACCAGGTGGAAATCCGGGCGCCGCGCCAGCAGTTCCGGCCGGTTCGTGATATCGGCCAGGAAGATCAGCGACTGGTTGTTGTCGGTGATCCGGAAGATGCAGTGGCCCGGTGTATGGCCGAAGGCGGCGATGCTGGTGATGCCCGGCAGCACTTCGGAGCCCGGCGCCACCTGCCGCACCTTGCCCTGGTAGGGCGCGAAGCGCCGCGCCGTATTCGCGAAATTGCCGCGCTGGTTTTCCGGGCTGCGGCTTTCGTTGGAAGCTTCCGTCCACCAGGCCCATTCCGGCGTCGGGACGACGATCTCGGCATTCGGGAAGGCGGCGGTTCCATCGGCGTTCAGCAGGCCGCTGATGTGGTCGCCATGGAAATGGCTGAACACCACCGCGGTGACGCGGGCGGGGTCCAGCCCCGCGGCGCGCATGTTCGGGACCAGCAGGCCCACCGGCGCATTGGGGCCGGAGGGGCCGTTGCCGGTGTCGAACAGCACGAGGCCGCTCGCGGTCTCGACGCAGGTCAGGGTGAAGGGGATGCGGAAGGTATCTGTGGGCAGGAAGGCATCCGCCAGCACGCGCTGCACGTCTTCCAGCGGCGCGTTGCGGATGAAGCCGGCCTGCAGCGGGATGGCCCGGCTGCCATCATGCAACTGCGTGACGGTCAGGCCGCCGACGCGGAAGCGGAAGAAACCTGGTGCCTGCGTCAGCGGCGCCGGCGCGGCGGGCGCCCCCTGCGCGAGGGCGGGTGCTGCACGCAGCAGGGCTGGCACGGCGAGCGCCGCGCCGGCCCCGAGCATCAAGGACCTGCGGATCATGGTTCTTCCCTCCAAGACGGTTCACTCGCCGCGAGGTTGGGCTGCGACGGCTGGATGCAAGCCCTAGTCACATTGTTTCGCAAGTCCATGTCGCGTTACCGACTGTGACTGAAGATGCCGTTCCCGGCAGCGGGTCTCAGCGGGCGAACACCACGACCGATTCGAGATGCGACGACCACGGGAACTGGTCCACCGGCGTGGCCGCCTTGGCGCGGAACCCGGCCTTGGCCAGCATCGCCGCATCCCGCCCCAGCGCCACCGGGTTGCAGGAGACATAGATGACATGCCGCAGCTTGCTGCGGGCGATCTGCGCCACCTGTTCGGCCGCACCGTTGTAAGGGGGGTCCAGCACCACGGCGCCGAAGACGTCGAGCTCCGCCGGCAGCAGGGGGCGATAGGCGAGGTCGCGGCGTATCGCCTCGACCCTGCCGCCATCCTTGCGCGCCGCCGCATCCAGCGCCGCGACGGTCGGCGCATCGCCTTCGAAGGCGGCGACACGCGCTACCGCCGCCAGGGGGAAGGAAAGGGTGCCGATACCGGCATAGAGATCGGCGATGCGGGACCGCACGGGCATCTTGCGCGGCAGCCCGGCCAGCACGGCGGCGACGATCGCGGCTTCGCCTTCCGGCGCGGCCTGCATGAAGGCGCCGGGCGGCGGCGCCACGCTGATGCCGGTGATCAGCAGGCTGACCTGCCCGGATTGCGCGGCGGTCTCTGTCGGACCCTCCATGCGCCCCCAGGCAATGCGCGGGATGCCATGGGCGAGGCCGAAGGCGGCCAGGGTGGCGCGCTGCCCGGAATCGAGCGGTCCATCCGTGCGCAGCAGCAGGTCTGGCCCGGTATCCAGCAGGTTCAACACGGCGGAGCCTTCGCGCTTCATCGCCGGCAGGCGCTTCAGCACTTCGCGGAGCGGCCGGAACAGCGCGACCAGGCGCGGGTCGAGGATGTGGCAGGTGGTCAGGTCCGCAATCGCCGCGCTGCCGCGCTGGTGAAACCCCAGCGCCACGCCATTCGGGATGCGCCGCAGGGCGAGATCCGCGCGGCGCCTTGTGCCAGGGCGGGCGGCGACCAGGGGGGCGATCTCCACCTCCTGCCCAGCGCGGGCCAGTGCGTCGCGCAGCCTCTCCCGCTTCCAGGCGGCATTGGCCGCCGCGGACAGGTGCTGCAGCGCGCAGGCCCCGCATTCCACCAGGAAATGCGGGCAGGGGGCGGTCACGCGATCGGGGCTCGCGCTCTCGATGGCCGTCAGCGTCGCGGCCAGGCCTTCGCCGCGCCGGCCAGCAGGCTCGGCGAGCACGACCTCCCCGGGCAGGGCGCCGGCGATGAAGACGGGGCCGTCTGGTGTCTCGGCCAGGCCGTCCCCGGCACTGGCGAGGCGCGAGATGGTGAAGCGCTGCGCGGTCATGCCAGGGGGGGTTCCAGAGGGGAGTCGAGCGGGGGAGGCAGGTCTGTCCGCGCCAGCGCCGCTTCCGCGAGGAAGCACAGCAGCCCCGCGCCGAGCATTGCCATGGCGCCAAGCATCAGGGCGGCGAGGGCCGGGCCCAATGACCAGTCGAGAATCAACGCGAGAAAGCTGGTGGCCACCAGCGCGCAGACGAGGATGGCGGAGAGGATGCACCCCAGCATCGCCAGAAGGGCAATGCCGGCGCGAAGGCGCAGGCGCTGGATGTCCGGTCCCGATGCCCGGGTCGCATGAGCGGCGTGGACCCGGTCCACAAGGCGGTTCCGGCGTTCCGACAGCACCCGCAGCGCCGTCATCACCCCGGCGAGCAGAAAGGCCGGGGTGAGGCTTCCAGCGATGGCGTTGGAGGCGGCGGTAACCGTCAGCGCCTCCATGCCTTGGGTCAGCCGCCGAAGGCGTTCAGGCCCGTCTGCGCACGCCCGAGGATCAGCGCATGGACGTCGTGCGTGCCCTCGTAGGTGTTCACCGTCTCCAGGTTCATCATGTGGCGGATGACGTGATACTCGTCGACGATGCCGTTGCCGCCATGCATGTCGCGGGACATGCGGGCGATGTCGAGCGCCTTGCCGCAGTTGTTGCGCTTGACCAGGCTGATCATCTCCGGCGCGACCTTGTGCTCATCGAACAGCCGGCCGACGCGCAGCACGGCGTGCAGGCCGAGCGTGATTTCGGTCTGCATGTCCGCCAGCTTCTTCTGGATCAGCTGCGTTGCCGCCAGCGGCTTGCCGAACATCTTGCGGCCCATCGTGTAGTCCCGCGCCGCGTGCCAGCAGGCTTCCGCGGCACCCATCGAGCCCCAGGCGATGCCGTAGCGGGCGCGATTGAGGCAGGAGAACGGGCCGGCCAGGGACTTCACGCCGGGCAGGCGATTCTCCTCCGGCACGAAGACGTCGTCCATCATGATCATGCCGGTGACGGAGGCGCGCAGGCTGAATTTCCCCTCGATCTTCGGGAAGGTGAGCCCCTTCATCCCCCGCTCCAGGAGGAAGCCGCGGAGAATGCCCTCATCGTCCTTCGCCCAGACCACGGCGACATCGGCGATCGGCGAATTGGTGATCCAGGTCTTGGACCCGCTGACGAGGTAGCCGCCATCCACCTTCTTCGCCCGTGTCCGCATGGAGGAGGGGTCGGACCCCGCATCCGGCTCCGTCAGGCCGAAGCAGCCCACCCATTCGCCGGTCCGCAGCTTCGGCAGGAACTTCTGCTTCTGCTCCTCGGACCCGAAGGCATGGATCGGGAACATGACGAGCGAGGACTGCACGGAGAAGGCGGAGCGATAGCCGCTGTCAACGCGCTCCACTTCCCGCGCCATCAGCCCGTAGGAGACGTAGGAGACGCCGGCGCAGCCATAGCCTTCGAGCGTCGCGCCGAGAAAACCCATCTCGCCGAACTCGTTCATGATCTCCCGGTCGAAATGCTCGTTCCGGAAGGCCTTTAGGACGCGGGGCTGGAGCTTTTCCTGGCAGAACTGGCGAGCCGCGTCGCGGATCATCCGCTCATCCTCGGACAGCGACTCATCGAGCAGGAGAGGGTCGTCCCAGGTGAAGACGGGCTTGCTGGACGTCTTGGGGGAGAGCGGGGTGACGGCGTTCATGGCTTTCTCCTGACGCGACGGGGCATGCCGGCCTCGGCTTGTATGGCCGGCAATCTGGCGCGGGGTCCGGCATCCCGCAACCGCGCCGCAGTGCAATTTCGGCGGGGGGCGTGCCGCTGTGGCACGCCGTCTGGTGCGCGACCGGCCGAGTGGGGCCGGTCACGCATCCTGGATCACGCGGCTTCGGCGTCCTGATCCCCGGCTTCACGGCGCGGACGGGGCAGGGGCAGCAGCATGAAGGCGGGCACCGCATCGCCAAACCCGCGCGGCGTCGGGCCGGCTTCGCGGTCCTCCTTCCGCTCACGGCGGAATTCATCGCGGCGGTTTTCGTAGCGGCCTTCGTCACGCGGGAAGCGCGGGGCTTCGTCGCGGGGCGCGCGCGGCGCCTCATCCCGCGGCGGGCGAGGGGCTTCGTCACGCGGGGCGCTGCGAGCGGCGTCGTCGCGCGGGGCGCCGCGGGCGGCATCGTCACGCGGGGCACCGCGGGCGGCATCGTCACGCGGCGGGCGGCCTTCGCGGCCACGGCCACCGGGGCGAGATCCGCCGTCGCGGCCTTCGCTGCGCGGCGGACGGTCGTCGCGGGGCGCGCGTTCCGGCGGCGCCGCACGCTCCTCGGCCGGCGCTGCCTCGACGCGCGGCGCACGATCCTCACCCGAGGGGCGGCGGCCGCGTTCGCGGTCACCACCGCGGTCCCGCTCACCACCACCGCTGCGGCCACGGCCGCCAGCGGGCCCACCGCGCGCGGCGCTCGGCGCAGGGCGACCGCCACGGCCACGGCGGGCCTTGGCGCCTTCCGCGATCTCCTCGGCGGAGACGACATCGAGGCCGTCGACCTCCATGCGGGGGATCGGCTTGCCGGTCAGCTTCTCGATCGCCGCGACCGACTTCGCATCCTCGGGCGCGGCGAGCGAGAAGGCGCGGCCTTCGCGTCCGGCACGACCGGTGCGGCCGATGCGGTGGACATAGTCCTCCGCATGGAAGGGCACGTCGAAGTTGAAGACGTGGGAGAGGCCGCCGATATCGAGCCCGCGCGCCGCCACGTCCGAGCAGACGAGCAGTTGCAGCTCATTCGCCTTGAACTTGTTCAGCGTCGCGAAGCGGGTGGACTGATCGAGGTCCCCATGCAGGGCGCCTACGGAAAATCCGTGCCGCTTCAGGGACTTGTAGAGGATATCGACGTCAACCTTGCGGTTGCAGAAGATCAGCGCGTTCTGCACTTCCTCCCGCCGCACCAGGCGGCGCAGGGCCTCACGCTTGTCGAGTTCCCGCACCCAGAGCAGGCCGGTGGTGATGGTGGTCGCGACCGTCGCCGGGGCGCTGACCGAGATCTCCCGCGGGTTCTGCAGGAAAGCATCGGCCAGGCGTCTGATCTCCGGCGCCATGGTGGCGGAGAAGAACATCGTCTGGCGGATCTTCGGCAGGAAGGAGACGATCTTCTCGACATCCGGGATGAACCCCATGTCGAGCATCCGGTCGGCCTCGTCGATGACGAGGACCTTGCAATCCGCCAGCAGGATGCGGCCGCGGTCGAACAGGTCCAGCAGCCGGCCTGGCGTCGCGATCAGCACGTCCACGCCCTTCTCGAGCACGTCGCGCTGGTCGTTCATGCTTTCGCCGCCGATCAGCAGGGCGTGCGTCAGGCTGAGATGCTTGCCGTATTTCACGAACTGCTCGGCCACCTGCAGGGCCAATTCGCGCGTCGGCTCCAGGATCAGGCTGCGCGGCATGCGCGCCTTGGCGCGGCTGCCAGCGAGGATATCGAGCATCGGCAGGGTGAAGCCGGCAGTCTTGCCGGTGCCGGTCTGCGCGCAGCCCAGCACGTCCCGCCCCATCAGCACGACGGGGATGGCCTGTTCCTGGATCGGCGTGGGGTAGAGGTAGCCGGCTTCCGTCACCGCGCGGAGGATCGGCTCCGAAAGGCCGATATCGGCGAAGGTGGTGCGCGCCGGCTCGTCGGCCGCCGCTTCCTCCTGCCGGGCATAGTATTCGTCTTCCTCGCTGCGCTCTTCCTCGCTGCGGGTGTCATCGTCCTGGTTGCCGTCGTCCCGGTCACCATCGTCCCGGTCGCCATCATCCCGGTCCTCATCGACATCGCCCGGGTCGTCGCCGTCGCGGTCATCTCCGGCGTCCGGCGATGCCTCCTGCGGCGCGGCGTCGATGATGGCTGCGGAGGAATCCTCCGGCGGTGCCCCATGGGCTTCAGCCACAGGCTCGTCGGCCACCGGCATGTCTGCCGCGGGCGTTTCCGCCGCGGGCATTTCGGCCGGTTGGGCCTCGCTCACCATCGGGGCATGGCCTTCCGGCTGGGCCTTGGCGGCCTCGGCCGTGTTCTGGGGCTCTGCCGCGCGCGGTGCGGTCGCGTCGCTATGATCGGACAACGTGATTGGTTCTCTGCTTCCCTCGGGCCTGCCCGCCGCCAGACCGTGACCTGGTGTTCCAGGACGCGAATTCAGCGGGGACGCTCCGCCCTCGCGAACAAGGCGCGGTTGGCGGAACCGGGCGGGACGGCGCCGTATGCGCCGGAAGCGCGCGGAAATCAAGCTTGCACGGGTTGTCGTCGCCCCAGGCCCGCCATACAGGCCAGGATATGACCGACCGCCCGCTGCTTCTGCTGCTTCCCGGCCTGCTGTGCGACGGGCATTTGTGGCGCGACCAGGTTGCGGCGCTGTCGCCGGATTGGCGCTGCATCGTCGCGGACCTGACGCTGGACGACACGCTGCCCGCCATGGCCGGGCGCGCCCTGGCGGCCTTGCCGGATGGCGCGCGCTTCGCCGTCTGCGGCCTGTCCATGGGCGGCTACGTCGCGTTGGAGATCCTGCGCCAGGCGGCGGCGCGGGTGGATCGGCTGGCGCTGATGGACACCTCCGCCCGCGCCGATACGCCGGAACAGACGCGCCGCCGCCAGGGTCTGCTGGCGCTGTCGCAATCCGGCATGTTCCGGGGCGTGACGCCTCGGCTGCTGCCGCAATTGCTGCATCCGCGGAACCTTGAAGGCCCGCTTGGCGCGGAGGTGATGGACATGGCCGAACGCGTGGGGCGGGATGCCTTCCACCGCCAGCAGCGCGCCATCATGCATCGCCCGGACAGCCGCCCCCTGCTGCGCTCGATCGCCGTGCCGACGCTGGTGCTGGTGGGGGAGCAGGATGCACTGACACCGCCTGAACTGGCCGAGGAGATCGCCGCCGGCATCCCCCGCGCCGTGCTGCGCCGGGTGCCGGATGCTGGCCACCTGCCTTCGATGGAGGAGCCGGATCTCGTCACTGGCTTCATGCGGGACTGGCTGGTGGATTGATCCGCCGCGCCGCCGGGCCCACCTTGCATCACGCAACGGAGGCGCCGATGGCCGAGACCGATATCCTGCTCACGCGGGAGACAAAACGTTCCTATGGGTTGGTGCGCGGCACCATCGCCGTGCTGCTGCTTGGCCTGCCCTTTCTCGGCCGGCAGCGCATCACCGTGACGACGGAACGCGTCATCATCGAAAGCGGCTTTCTGACCAAGGTGCGCGATGATGTGGAGGTCTTCCGCATCCGCGACGTCGTCTCGAAGCAGGCGCTCTGGCAGCGCATCCTCGGGATCGGTGATGTCGTGGTGAAGGCGACCGAGGGAAGAACCGAGGAATCGCATGTCCTGCGCGGCGTGCCGGACCCCGTCGCGGTCAGCGAGGCGATCCGGACGGCCTGGAACACCGCCGCCCGCCCGAAGGGCTCGACCAACCTCGATGGCTAACGCCGAGCCATGACGGCCCGCGCCATGGGTGCCCGGCTGGCGATCGGCACCGGCAGGCTGCGATAGGCATCGAGGCCACGGCCCGTGCCCGCGGCGGCCGTGGGGGTGGCGGTGATCGCCACCCGATCCGCGCCGTTCGACAGGAACCCCCCACCGCCGGTCCCGGCGGCGCTGGCTGCCGCGACCAGGGCCGGCGTCAGGGCCACCGGGGCGTGCGGCGCGCCCTGCTCGGCGGCCCAGGCGGCGATGACGCGGCTGCGATAGGCATCCCCCAATTCGGGCGTCTGGGAATGATAGGCGGCAGCCGCGCGCTGCCAGTCTCCGCCGCGTGCCGCCTGCAATTCAACAAGGAAGCGGGCGGCATAGCCGGCGTTGGCCGCGGGGTCGAAGGCTTCGTCGAGGCTGGCGAAGGCCTGGGGATGGTGGCGCAGGTTCACCTGCATGCAGCCGATGTCGATGGATCGCACGCCCCGGGCCTGCAATGCCTGCACCTCGGCAATCGCTGCCGCCTTGCTGGGGAAGAATTGCCCCCGGCCTTCCGCATTGATGGTCCAGGGCCAGGGATGGAAGGCGCCGCTATCCGGGTCTCGACGGCCGGATTCCACCCGACCGATGGCGGTCAGCAGATGCGGGGGAATGCCCGCCAGCCGTTCCGCCGCCTGGATCGCGGCGCGGCAGAGCAGCCCGGGTTCGGCCCGGGCGGCGGGGGATAGCAGCAGAAGCAGGAATGGCAGCGCGTATCGGATCATGCCGGCCAGGGGGGGGCAAGCCCCGTGCCAGCGGGGCTGTCACCCGCCGCTGACCGGTGTGGTTGGCATCACCCGCCGCTGACCGGTGCGGTTTGCGTCACCCGCCGCTGACCGGCGGGGGGGGCGGCACAAGCACCGGCGGCGCCGGCAGTGGCGGCGGCGCGACCTGGAGGGTGGCGTTGCTCGGCGCCAGGGCAGGTAGGGGTTCGGCAACGGGCGCTGCTGCCGGCGCGGCGGGTGCCGGCTGCGCCTGCGGGCCGGCCGGGGTTGGTGCGGCCGCCACCGGCGCGGTGTAGTCCGGCACGATGCGGGCCTGCGCGCCGCCGATCAGCAGCACGCGCTGGCCGATCGGCAGCGGTGTCTGATCGCGCTGGGTGACGGAGAACATCTCCCCATTTTCCTTCCGCACGATGTACTCGACCGCAGTGGTGTCGCCGGCGATGCGTTCCGTCGCGGTGCCGAGCAGCCCGCCGACCAGCGCGCCGCCCACCGCGCCAATGGCGCCGGCCATGTTCCCACCGGGCGACTGGGACCCGAGGATCCCGCCCGCCGCCGCGCCGGTCGCGGCGCCGGTGCTGCCTTCGGCCGTCACCGTCACGCGCCTGGCGCCGATCACGGTGCCCTGTTCGACGCGGTTCATCTGCTGCACCGCGCGGGTGGCGTAGTCATCCGGCGAATAGCTCGACCGGCAGCCCACCAGCGCCAGTGGCGCCAGCAGGAGAAGGGGGAGGAAGCGATGGGGGCCCGGCATGGCAGCGATGCTTAGGCCCTGCCGGGGGCCTCTGTCACCCGGTTCCCTGCGCGGCCCCGCCATGTCGCCCCTCCGCATCCACTTCGCCTGCGCAGCAAGACCGGGAATGGTGGACGTCCTGTGGCAGGAACCCGGCGGCTTCGGGGTAACGCGGCTTCGGGGTGACGCGGACCCGGGGGCGGACCTAACCTGTGGGGCATCACAATCGGGGGGAAGTGGCATGGCGCGCATCGGCTTCGTCGGTCTCGGCAATATGGGGGCGCCGATGGCGCGCAACCTGGCGAAGGCGGGGCATGATGTCGCCTGCTTCGACCTCGTGCCCGCGGCGATCGCCAGCGTGGTGGCGGCCGGCGGCCGGGCGGCACCCAGCGCGGCGGAGGCGGCGGCAGGCGCCGATTTCGTCGTCACCATGCTGCCCGCCGGCGCCCATGTGCGGGACGCTTGGCTCGGCGCGGGCGGCATGGCGGCGGCCAGCCGGCCGGACGCCATCCTGGTCGACTGTTCCACCATCGATGTCGCAACGGCGCGGGATGTGGCCGCGGGCTGTGGCCGCGCCTTCCTTGATGCCCCGGTCTCCGGCGGTGTCATGGGGGCGGAAGGCGGCACGCTCACCTTCATGGTGGGTGGCGAGGACAGCGCCTTCGCTGGCGCCGAGCCGATCCTGAAGCAGATGGGCCGCGCCGTCGTGCATTGCGGCGGCCCGGGCTCCGGCCAGGCTGCCAAGGCGTGCAACAACATGATGCTGGCGGCGACGATGATCGTGACGGCGGAGGCCTTCGTCCTGGCTGAAAGCCTGGGCCTGTCCCACCAGGCGCTGTTCGACGTGGCGAGCAAATCCTCCGGCCAGTCCTGGAGCCTGACGACCTATTGCCCCGTCCCCGGCCCGGTGCCGGGCAGCCCGGCGAACCGGGACTATGTGCCGGGCTTCTCCGCCGGGCTGATGCTGAAGGACCTCGGCCTCGCTGTTGGCGCGGCGGAAGCCGGGGGCGTGGCGACGCCGGTGGGGGCGAAGGCGCTGGAGCTTTACCGGCGCTTTGTCGAGGAAGGCGGCGCGCGCACCGACTTCTCCGGCATCATTCGCATGCTGCGGAGCGGATGATGCGTCGCCCCCGTCGCACCGCTGCCAGATGATGCCCGCCGCGGTGACAGCCGTGTTGCTGCGGACGGGAAAGGCATGATTTACCGTCTGATCGCTTCATGGGCGGAGCGCACGGCCCGGCTCCGAGCCCCTGGATCACCGGAGCCCTGGCCGCGTCATCACACCGAGGTCCAAACAGCCATTTCGACGCCTCGGGTGGCCTGAACGGTCGCAGGTTTCGCTTCATGAGATTTGGTAGGTGGATTCAACATCCGTAGCGAACACCACCGCGGCTCTGTGTTTCGCCCCGGCTGGCCAGCTTTGCAAGTAGGCTGTTGAAGGCCTCGTTTGGGGTGGCGTAGTCG
>CANJXD010000052.1 GCA_947478535.1 Acetobacteraceae bacterium | reverse complement strand
TCGCCGGGCCGGGCACCACGCCGGGGCTGCTGTCGCGCGCGCAGGGCGCGGGGCTGGCGCAATGGCTGCCCTGGCGGATCGGCGCCTTCTTCCAACGCCACGGGATCCTGGATTATCGCATCCTGCTCGGCCATCTCGTCGCCGCGGCGGTCGGCCCCGCACCGATCCGGACCGACGCGCCGGCGGCGGTGGAGATCACGCTCTATGACCACCCCCGGGGTCGCGTGATGCATCTCATCAACAATGCCGCGCCGCAGGGGCGGGGGCTTTCGGAACTGGCGCCGCTTGCCGGCTTCAGCCTGCGCATCGCCGGGCCGGCGGTGCGGGCGTTCCGCATCGATACGGATGAAACGCTGGCGCTGACCCGCGACGGTGGCGATAGTCTCATCCGCCTGGAACGGCTCGATGGTTTCGCCGCCATCGCGCTGCTCGATTCAAACGACGACCTCCCCTGACCGACGAGACCGAGGTGAACCCGATGAAGCGTCGCGATTTCGCCCCCCTTTTGGCCACCGGCCTCGGTGCCGCCATGCTGCCGCGCAGCGCCTACGCCCAGGCCGCGCGCCCGGGCCGTACGCTGACCGTGGCGCAGCCGACCGATGCGCTGACCATGGACCCGGCACGCCATTCCTCCTTCCCCACCGCCAATGTCATGTTCCAGCTGTTCGATGCGCTTGTGACGCAGGATGCGAAGGGAGACTTCCAGCCCGCCCTCGCCCTGTCCTGGAGCAACCCGGATCCGCTCACCTGGCGCTTCGTGCTGCGGCAGGGCGTGAAGTTCCACAATGGTCAGGATTTCGATGCGGAGGCCGTGAAGTTCACCTTCGACCGCGCGTTGAACCCGGCCTTCCGCGCGCCCTATTTCTCGCGCATCTCGGCGATCAAGGGTGTCTCCATCGTCGATCGCCATACGGTCGATCTGAAGACCGACGCGCCCTTCCCGACCATGCTGTGGTCGCTCTACGAAGCCTCCTTCGCCGCGATGATCGTCCCGCCCGGCGAAGCCGCGCAGAACCTCGCCACCCTGCCCATCGGCACCGGCCCCTATCGCTTCGTCGAATGGCGCAAGGATGACCGCGTGGTGCTGGACGCGAACCCCGACTATTGGGGCGGTGCGCCTGCCATCCCCCGCGTCATCTTCCGCCCGATCCGCGAAACCCGCACCCGCATCGCGGAACTGCGCAGCGGCGGCGTGCAGATCGCGGTCGATATCCCGCCGGAGGATGTGCCGGGGCTGGATGGCGGCGCGACGAAGGTCGCGAATATCGCAAGCGACTTCCTGTACTTCTTCAACTTCGACATGACGCGACCGACACCGCTGATGGACCGCCGGGTGCGCCAGGCGATCAACCACGCCGTGGATGTGGACGCGATCCAGCGCGCCCTGCTCGGCGGGCTTGGCCAGCGCACCGCCGCCGTGCTGCCGACCAACGCCTTCGGCTACGATCCCGCCTGGCGGCCCTACGCCTATGATCCCGCCCGCGCCCGCGCGCTGCTGGCGGAAGCGGGCCATCGCGACGGCTTCGCCATTACCCTGACCTCGCGCCAGGGCCGCTACATGAAGGACAAGGAGATCATGGAGGCGACCATCGGTTTCCTCCGCCGCGTCGGCATCCGCGTGACCGCGAACTACCTTGAGCCCGGCGTCTGGGCTCAGGTCTCGGAACGCAAGGGGCGGGAAGGCCTGATCTTCGGTGGCTGGAGCGGTCGCGACCCCGACCTCGTCTGGTATCCGCTGCTCGTCACCGGCCAGTACCAGAGCTACTACAGCAACCCCACGCTGGATGCGCTGCTGCTGGCCGGCCGATCGACGCTGGATGAGGCGGAGCGCCGGCGCATCTACAGCCAGGCGCAGGCCATCATCCACGAAGACGCGCCCTTCCTGCCGATGCTGCAGCCGCCGCTGCTCTATGGTCTGGACGCCGCGCTGCAATGGGCGCCGCGCACCGACAGCATGATCGACCTGCGCGCCGCGCGCTTTAACTGAGGCGCGGTGTTCAGCTTCCTCCTCGCGCGGCTGCTGCACGCCATCGCCGTGGTCTTCGGCGTGTCGGTGGCCGTGTTCTTCCTGATCCGCATCGGCGGCGATCCCTCCGCGCTGTTCCTGCCGCCGGAGGCCTCGCTGGAGGAGATTGCGCGCTTCCGGCACGCGATGGGCTTCGACCAGCCGCTGATCGTGCAGTTCCTGCAGTTCCTCGGCCGCGCCTTGCAGGGTGATTTCGGGCAGTCGATGCGCCATGAACAGCCGGCGATGCGCCTGGTGCTGGACCGGCTGCCCGCGACGCTGGAACTCAGTGGCGCGGCGCTGCTGCTCTCCCTGGTCATCGCGGTGCCGCTCGGCATTCTCGCCGCCACGCAGCGCGGCCGGGTGCTGGACCGGGTGGGGCTGTTCCTGTCCCTGATCGGGCAGAGCTTCCCGACCTTCTGGCTCGCCATCATGCTGATCCTGCTGTTTTCCGAGACCTGGGGCATCCTGCCGCCCTCCGGCCGAGGCGGGCTGGCGAACCTGGTGATGCCGGCCATGGCACTCGCCGCCTATTCCACCGCCATCATCACGCGGCTGCTGCGGTCCTCGATGATCGATGTCCTGCAATCCGACTACATCCGCACCGCGCGCGCGAAGGGGCTGGGCTTTCTGCCCATCGTGCTCGGCCATGCGCTGCGCAACGCCGCGATCCCGACAGTCACCGTCATCGGCCTGCAGGTCGGCGCGCTGCTCGGTGGCGCGGTGATCACGGAGGAGATCTTCGCCTGGCCCGGCATCGGGCGGCTGGCGATCCAGGCCATCGGCAACCGGGATTTCACCGTCATCCAGGCCTTCGTGCTGTTCATGGCGGTGGTGATCGTCAGCATCAACCTCGTGGTCGATATGCTCTACGCCGCGCTCGATCCGCGCATCCGGCGGCGCTGATCGCATGGCCTTTCTCCGCCGCTTCCTGCGCAGCCCGCTCGCCGCCCTCGGCCTCGGCATCGTCCTGCTCGCCTTGGTCGCCGCCGTCTTCGGCGCGGCGATCGCGCCGCATGACCCGGATGAGCAGGACATCATGCAGCGCCTGCTTCCGCCCTTCTCGCAGGGCGAGGAAAGCCTGTTCTGGCTGGGGACCGATGCGCTGGGGCGCGATGTGCTCAGCCGGCTGATCGTCGGCGCCCGCGTCTCCATCCTGGTGGGCATCGCCTCGGTGCTGGTCTCCGCGCTGGTCGGCGTCAGCTTCGGGCTGATCGCGGGCTATGAGGAACGCGTTCTCGGCCGTGCGCTGATGGCCATCACCGACATCCAGCTTGCCATCCCCTTCCTGGTCCTGGCGCTGGCCGTGGTGGCGGTGCTGGGGCCGAGCCTCTGGAACCTCATCATGGTGCTCGGCCTCGCCAATTGGGTGCAGTATGCGCGCGTGGTGCGGGCCGAATGCCTGGTGCTGCGGAACCTCGATTTCGTGCAGGCCGCCATCACCTGCGGCACGCGGCCGCCCGCCATCCTGGCGCGCCACCTGCTGCCCAATGTCATGTCCTCCGTCACCGTGATCAGCGGCCTGCTGGTGGCGAAGATGATCCTGTTCGAAAGCTCGCTGAGCTTCCTCGGCCTCGGCGTGCCGGCGGCGATCCCGACCTGGGGCGGCATGATCGCGGATGGCCGCAACTACGTCGCCAATGCCTGGTGGGTCGCCTCCATGCCGGGCTTCGCGCTGTTCCTCACCGTCATCGGCATCAACCTGGTGGGCGACAGGCTGCGCGACCTGCTCGACCCCCGCCTTTCGCAGTTGGAGAACTGAGCCATGGCGATCGCCTATGACCCCGGCGCGGGTGGCATCATGGAACCCGCACGCAGCCTCCGCGTGGCGCGGGACGTGGATGTGCTGGTGGTGGGGGGCGGCACCTCCGGCTGCGCGGCGGCCATCGCGGCGGCACGGCATGGCTCGCGGGTGCTGCTGGTGGAACGCTACGGCTTCCTCGGCGGCACGGCGACGGCGGCGATGGTGGGCGTGCTGTGCGGCGTCTACACCTGCGGGCCGGACAGCACGCACCAGCTTCTCGTCGGCGGCATCCCGCATGAGGCGATGCGCCGGATGGAGGCGATCGGCGCCGGCTACAAGTATCGCCATCGCTTCCAGATCGATCATGAGATGTTCAAGATCGTGCTCGACCAGCTGATCGAGGAAGCCGGCATCGAATTGCTGCTCCACACCGTGGTGGTGGAGACACTGATGAAGGACGGCGTGCTGCGTGGCGTCGTCGTCGAACACAAGGGCGGACGGGAAGTCATCCTCGCGCGCCGTGTCATCGACGCCTCCGGCGATGGCGATGTCTCCGCCCTCGCGGGCGCGCCCTTCGAGAAAAGCGAGGTGATGCAGGCGCCGACCATGGTGTTCTACATGGGCGGCGTCGATATCGAGCGCGCCATGGCCTTCCCGGAACGCGAGATCCGCCGCCTGTTGATCGAGACGCAGCAGAGCGGCGAATTCAACTTCCCCCGCGTCAGCGGCTCCTTCTCCCCCATCCCGCCGGCGGGAAAAGTGCATGTGAACATGAGCCGCGTGACCGGCATCGATGGCACCGACCCCTGGAGCCTGACGGCCGGCACCCTCGAAGGCCGCCGGCAGGTGGACCTCTTCGCCCGCTTCCTGAAGAAATACATCCCCGGCTTCGAGACGGCCTTCGTCGATGCCATCGCCCCCCAGCTCGGCGTGCGGGAAACCCGGCGCATCATGGGCGCGCATGTCCTGACGCGGGAGGATGTGCTCGGCGCGCGGCATTTCGAGGACGCGATCTGCCGCTCCTCCTGGCCGATCGAGGACCATACGCCGAATGCAGAGACGGTGCGGCTGCATCTGCCGCGCGACGAGTTCTACCAGGTTCCCTACGGATGCCTCGTGCCGCAGGAGGTGGACGGGTTGCTGCTGTCCGGGCGCTGCATTTCCGCCACGCATGATGGCCAGGCCTCGGTCCGCGTCATGGGGCCGGGGATGGCCATGGGCCAGGCCGCGGGCACCGCGGCGGCGCTCAGCCTGGCGGAGCGGGTCATGCCACGCGCCCTGCCGGCCGCCACGCTGCGCGGCGCGCTGCTGCACGACGGCGCGTTGATCTGACCATGCGCAGGCTGCTGCGGAACGGCTTCCTCTGTACCGGCCTGCCCGACGGCTTCATCGCCGATGGCGCCATGGTGGTGGAGGATAGCCGCATCGCCTGGATCGGCGCGGAGGCCGATCTGCCACCGCAGCCACCGGGGACCGCGGTGCAGGACCTCGGCGGCCGCGTCGTCATCCCGGGCTTGGTCAACACGCATGCGCATGGCGGGATGAGCCTGCATCGCGGCTGCTGCGATGACGGGGATCTGTTCCAATGGGCCGCCGCGCTATCGCCGCATACCTCCCACCTGACGCTGGAGGATAATCGCTGGGGCTGCACGCTCGCCGCCATGGAGATGCTCCGCAACGGCATCACCACGGCCTGCGACTGCACGCGCTTCGGCGCCGGCATCTTTGGACGGGTGGCGAGCGGCCTCGGCCTGCGATCGCTCAGTGGCGCCTTGGCCAATTCGCCGGCGCTGCGCGGCGCGGGGCGGCCGAACTGGCCGCTGGCGCTGGAGGAAACGCGGGACGCGATCGCCGAACATCGCGGCAATGGCCTCGCGCGCTTCTATCTCGGCGCGCATTCGCCCTACAACTGCACGCCTGAATTGCTGCGCGAAGTGAAGGATGCGGCGGAGGCGCTGGACCTTCCCTTCGTCATTCACCTCGCGGAGAACCGGCGCGAGACGACGATGATCCAGGAACGCCACGGCACCACGCCGCTGCGCCACCTGCATCGCCTCCGCCTGCTCGACCGGCGCAGCGTCTTGGCGCATTGCGTCTGGCTGGACGAGGCGGAGATGGACCTGCTGGCCGAAAGCGGTGCCGGGGTCGCCCACAATCCCGTCAGCAACGCGAAGCTCGCCAGCGGTGTGGCGCCGGTGGCCGCGATGCGGTCCCGCGGCGTGCCGGTGGGGCTCGGCACGGATGGCACGCTGTCGAACAACAGCCAGGACATCTTCCAGGAGATGAAGTTCGGCGTGCTGCTGGCGCGCGCCACGGCGCTGGATGGCTTCGCGCTGAATGCCGCGGACGCCTTCGCCATGGCGACCATCGAAGGCGCGCGCGTGCTGGGATGGGATGCGGAGATCGGCAGCCTCGAGCCCGGCAAGCAGGCCGACCTTCTCGTGCTCGACCTGCATCATCCCCTGGGCATGACGCCGCAGCGCGCGCTGTCCGACATCGTCTACGCCGCCGGCCCGCAGCATGTGCGGGAGGTGATGGTGGCGGGGGAGACGGTATTCCGCGATGGCGCGCTGACCCGTATCGACGAACCCACGACCAAGGCGGAAATCGCCGCGCTGTATCGCGCGCGCTGACCAGCAACAGGAAACCCATCATGCCGGAAGCCCCGATCGGCCTGCTGACCAGTGCGGCATCGGACGCGCTGCTGCTGGACCGGCGCGAACAGCGTGTCCCGACCCCTTTCGGGGAGGCTGACGTGCTGACCGGCACGATCGGCGGCTGCGCGGCCGCGGTCATCCTGCGCTACGGCGCGAAGCTCACCCTGCCGAGCCACCGCATCAACGCCCGTGCCAACATCTGGGCGCTGCGCGAACTCGGCGTGCGCAACATCATCTCCCAGAACGCCATCGGGTCCGTGAACACCGCAATCCGTCCGGGCGATATCGTGATCTCCCACGATTTCCTCGACCGCACGAAGAACCGCACCTTGTCGCTGTTCGAAGATACCGAATGCTGGGTGCGCGTCGATCTGACGGAGCCCTTCTGCCCACGCCTGCGCGGCGCTCTGATCGCCGCGGCCAGCCGGCATAGCGACCGCGTGATCGCCCGCGGCGTCTTCGCCTGCACCGAGGGGCCGCGCTTCGAGACACCGGCGGAGATCAACGCCCTGCGCCTGGAAGGCGGCGATGTCGTCGGCACGCCGCTCGTGCCGGAAGTGGTCATGGCGCGGGAGGCGGAGATGTGCTTCGCCTCCATCGCGCCGATCATCAATTTCGGCGCCGGCATGGCGCCCGCCGTGGTGCATTTCGGGCCCGGCAGCATGAACGACCAGTACTACACCGGCGGGCTGCACGACCTCGTCGAGCGCACGCTGCGCGAGGCCTGCGCCGCCATTCGGGACCTGCCGCTGCCAGGATGTGGCTGCCGCACGGCGCTGACCGGTGGCTTCCATGGCACCAGGCCCGCATGGCTCACGCAGTGCAGCCTGGATGCCCCCCGCATTTCGTGACTTGCAACAAGCGTTGCATTGGCCCTTGCAACAAGCGTTGCACTGGCCCATGTAGTTGGCACTCCCAAGCGTAGAGTGCCAAGCGCCCGAGATCGCGGCGAGGCCCAGTACGACCGGGCAAGCAGACCGGCCGCCGTGCCGGTACCGCGAAGAGCATTTTCATGACATTCCGACCCCTGCATGACCGCGTTGTCGTGCGTCGCATCGACGCCGAGCAGAAGACCGCGGGCGGTATCATCATTCCCGACACCGCGCAGGAAAAGCCGATGCAGGGCGAGATCGTCGCCGCCGGCCCCGGCACGCGCAACGAACGCGGCGAAATCGTCGCCCTCGACGTCAAGGCGGGTGACCGCGTGCTGTTTGGCAAGTGGTCCGGCACCGAGGTCAAGATCGATGGCCAGGAGCTGCTGATCATGAAGGAATCCGACCTGCTCGGCGTGCTGCTGGGCGAGGCTGCCGCGGGTCACTGATCCGCCTGGCGTGCCTGCCGATCCCTCGCCTCCCACAGCCGATCACAGGATACCCATCGTATGACCGCCAAGGACGTTCGCTTCGGCGAAGACGCACGCAAGCGCATGCTGCGAGGCGTCGATATCCTCTCCGACGCCGTGAAGGTCACGCTGGGCCCGAAGGGCCGCAATGTGATCCTCGCGAAGAGCTATGGCGCGCCCCGGATCACCAAGGATGGCGTGACCGTCGCCAAGGAAATCGAGCTGGCCGACAAGTTCCAGAACATGGGCGCGCAGATGGTGCGTGAGGTCGCTTCCAAGACCAACGACATCGCCGGCGACGGCACCACCAGCGCCATCGTGCTCGCCCAGGCCATCGTGCGCGAAGGCATGCGCGCGGTTGCCGCCGGGATGAACCCGATGGACCTCAAGCGCGGCATCGATATCGCCGTCACCGCCGTGGTCGCCGAGCTCGCGGTGCGCACGCGCCCCATCACGACGGAAGCCGAGACGGCGCAGGTCGGCACGATCTCCGCCAATGGCGAAGTCGAGATCGGCGCCATGATCGCCCGCGCCATGGGCAAGGTCGGCAAGGAAGGCGTCATCACGGTGGAGGAGGCCAAGGGCCTCGAGACCGAGCTCGACATCGTCGACGGCATGCAGTTCGACCGCGGCTATCTCTCGCCCTACTTCATCACCAACGCGGAGAAGATGCTGGTCGAGCTCGAGAACCCCTACATCCTGATCCATGAGAAGAAGCTGGGTGCCCTGCAGACCATGCTGCCGCTGCTCGAAGCGGTGGCGCAGTCCGCCCGGCCCCTGCTGATCCTGGCCGAGGATGTGGAGGGCGAGGCTCTTGCCACGCTCGTCGTCAACAAGCTGCGCGGCGGCCTGAAGGTGGCGGCCGTGAAGGCGCCCGGCTTCGGCGATCGTCGCAAGGCGATGCTTGAGGATATCGCGATCCTCACCGGCGGCCAGGTGATCTCCGAGGATCTCGGCATCAAGCTCGAGACCGTGACGCTCGCCATGCTCGGCACCGCGAAGACCGTGCGGATCGAGAAGGAGACGACGACGATCGTCGACGGCGCCGGCGGCAAGACGGAAATCCAGGGCCGCATCGAGCAGATCAAGGCGCAGATCGAGGAGACCACCTCGGACTATGACCGGGAGAAGCTGCAGGAACGCCTGGCGAAGCTCGCTGGCGGCGTTGCCATCATCCGCGTCGGTGGCCAGACCGAGGTCGAGGTGAAGGAACGCAAGGACCGCGTCGATGACGCGCTGCACGCGACCCGCGCCGCGGTCGAGGAAGGCATCGTGCCGGGCGGTGGCGTGGCGCTGGCGCGTGCGGGCGCCGTGCTTGTCGGCCTGAACACGGCGAATGACGACCAGAAGTTCGGCGTCGAGATCATCCGCCGCGCCATCCGCGCCCCGCTCCGCCAGATCGCGGAAAATGCGGGCGATGATGGCGCCGTCGTCGCCGGTGCCGTGCTCGGCAACGCCAGCTACGACTGGGGCTATGATGCGCAGGCCGGCGTTCACAAGGACCTGGTCGCCGCCGGCATCATCGACCCGACCAAGGTGGTGCGCGCGGCCTTGCAGCACGCGGCCTCCGTCGGCGGCCTGCTGATCACGACCGAAGCGATGATCGGCGAGCATGTCGAAGGCAGCCCGGACGTCAACGACCGCGACGATTGACGCCAGCGGCCGGGCATCCCGCCATTCGGCGGGTGCCCGGTTTTCCGCATGTCTGCAGGAGTACCGATTGATGTCCCGGAATACTCTCGTGCTGGGTCTCGCCACGCTGCTCGTCGCCGCGGCGGGGATCGGCTACTTCGTCTGGAAGGACCAGCAGCGCAGCGGCGTCGATATCACCATCGGCGGCCACGGCGTCTCGATCCGCGAACGCTGAGCGCCCCTCCCCACCCCGGGGGCCTCAGCGCCCGGGGGCGGCCTTCGCACGGCCGGCTCCCGGCCCCGGCTTCGGTCCAGGTTTCGGACCTGCCTTGCCCGTCGGCCGTCCTCCGGGACCGGGCCTTCGGCTCACGCGTTCGGCCTGCTGCCCGCGCGGATGCATTGCGAGCACGGACTCGATCCAGTCATTCACCCGCGTGCTTTCCGCCGCGGCGCGTGGTGCCTGGACGTAGGTGTCCGGGAATCGCAGCGACAGCCAGCGCCAGGCAACCAGGCGCTTATGCGTCTTCTCCGCCCGTTCCAGATCGGCATTCCCCGCGGTTTCCGGCGCCGGCAGGTGGCCGGCTTCCGGCGGCCGCACGCTGCGCCCGCCGGCATGGTCCACCGCCCAGCGCGTCAGCCGTTCCACCCCGTGGTCCCGGTCATCCACGGGGCACAGCGCATAGGTCCAGCGCGTCGCGAGCGGCAGGGCCAGGCTGTCGATTTCCGCGGCGATCGTGATCTGCGCCGTGATGTCCGCCAGGCGGTAGGAAGGGTCATCCGGCCGCAGCACGGCGCGCTGCATCCGGTTCAGCGTCGCATAGAGCGAGGTGGTGCCCATCTCCGCCGCCACCGCCTGCACGATGTCGAGGTCCGGCGCCACCCAGGGCCGCAGATCGTCGGGCGGCGCTGGCTGCGCGCCGAGTGCCAGCGCAATCGCCGCCGGCCGCCCGGCACCCACCAGCACCGCGACCACGCCATCCTCATGATGCCCGTAGCGCCCCGCCCGCCCGCCGATCTGGCGGATCTCCGGCGCGCTGAGATGCCGCCGCGCCTGGCCGTCCCACTTCTCCAGCGCCGAGAAGATCACCCGCTCAATCGGCAGGTTCAGGCCGAGGCCGATGGCGTCGGTCGCGATCAGGATGTCGGCTTCCCCGGTCTCGCGGAACCGTCGTGCCTCCGCGCGCCGCACTTCCGGGCTCAGCGCGCCATAGACGCAGGCGACACGGCGGTTGCGGCGCTGCAATTCGGTCCGCAGTTCCAGCACATCGCGGCGGGAGAAGGCGATCAGCGCATCGCCCTTCTTCAGGTCGGCCAGCGCCACCGGCTCCACCGCCGCGCGCAGCGGCGATTTGCGCTCCAGCGTGATCTCCTCCACCGGCTCGTCGCAAAGCTCCGCGATCCGGCGCACCAGCGGCACGCAATCCGGGGACCCCAGCACCACCACTTCCCGCGCCGGCACGCCCATGATGGCGGCCGTCCAGGCGGCGCCGCGATCGGTATCGGCCAGCAGCTGCGCCTCGTCGATCACGGCGACATCGACGGGGGTGTGGAAGGGGCACATTTCCACCGTCGCGGCGGTGAAGCGCGTCTGCGGCACCAGGTCCCGTTCCTCCCCCGTGACGAGGGAGGCATGGACGCCGCGCGCCGCCAGCGCCTCGCGGAATTCATGCGCCAGCAGCCGCAGTGGCGCGAGGGCGACACCGCTTTCGGCGCGGGCGAGGCGATTCAGCGCCTCATGGCTTTTGCCCGAATTGGTCGGGCCGGTGATGAGCGTGATGCGGCGTGACAGGGCACGGGCCGTGGTGAAGTGCATCACGAAGCGATCCATCGCCGCGACGCGCGCCAGCGCCGAATTCCGCACCCCCGCGCCCGGTTCGGCGGACGGCGCCGCGGGGGCGGTGGGCCTCGCCTCCGCCGGGACGCGCCCCGGCACCGCGCGCTTCCAGGTGGCGACCTCGGCGCGCATGGCGCCCATCACCACCGGGTCGAATTCCGGCCGCTCCACCGGCCGCCCATCCACCTTCGCGGGCACGCGCCGCGCCACCGGCAGGCGCTTGTGGCGCAGCCAGAGCTCCACCTCCGCCTTGGTGCTGCCCAGCAGGCCCGGAAGCGCCTCCTGCCCCACCAGGGAGGCTTCCCAGATCTTCTGCTGCCGATCCGCCTCCACCCGCGCCTCACGCGCGAGGCGGGCGGCTTCTCGCACCTCATGCCGGCGGATGCGTTCCAGATCGGTGATTCGCTCGACGAAGGCCGCGGCCTGCGGCGCCGCCATCCCGAAGGCCTCGGCGGCGAGGGACGCGCAGGCCGAGACGACCTCCAGCGCGGGCTCGCCGCGCCCGGTGATCTGGGCGAGGTCCTCGGAGGCCAGCCGGAAGGCGGCTTCCGGGTCCAGGCTGGCGCCGAGCCGGCGCAGCAGCGCGCCGCGCAGCCGTGCCCGCAGCGCGTCATCGGTCGGATCCGGATTGGCGACATCATCCAGCGCCGCATCGAAATCCGCCGCCCGCAGGGGCAGCAGCGGCGGCTCCTGCGCCACCTTCTGCAGCCGCGCGCGATAGGCCGGGCGCCGCATCTGCACCAGCGCGAGCGCCAGCCCCGCCGCTGGCGGCACTCCGCCAAAGCGGCTGGCCAGCAACCGGACCTCACCTGCGGTGGGGGAAAGGCCGGACCCGCCAAGGCCTTCGGCGACCGCCGCGATCTCCTCCGGCGAGGCGTCCCGCATCGGCGGTGCCGTGCCGCCATGCGCGCGGATCGCCAACAGCGTCGCCGCGGCTTCCTCCGGCGCGGGCTCGTAGGCGCCGAGCCGGGCCAGCGCTTCCGCCACCAGCCGGGCCTCGCCCCGCATCGGCGTGAGGCCGGCACCGGACAGCAGCATGGAAACGCGACCGACGCCGAGGGGTAGCCTGGTCGGCGCCGGGGCCGTGGTCTCGCTGCTCAATAGATTCTCCTGAAGCCGCGCCTCGATCGGGCGCGGTCGCCGGGCATATTAGCCCAACTGCACGCCGGATCGGCGGATGATCTCCGCCCAGCGGGTATGCTCGGACCGCACGAAAGCGGCAAAATCCTCCGGTGAGCCGGGCATGGCGATGGCGTGGTTCGCATCCAGCCTCTCCCGCAGTTCCGGCGTCGCCAACGCCTGCCGGACCGCCTGGTTCAGCCGGGCGACGATGGGCGCCGGCATGCCGGCGGGCCCCATGATCCCGTACCACAGCTGGATGGAATAGCCCGGTACCAGCTCCGCGATTGCCGGCAGGTCGGGCAGCGCCGGGTGGCGTTCCGGGATCGTCACCGCCAGCACCTTCCCGCGCCCGTCCCGCTGCAGGCCCAGCGCCGCGCCAACGCCGAGGAATACGAAGTCCAGCTGCCCCGCCACGAAATCCGTCGTCATCGGCCCGCTGCCGCGATAGGGCACGTGCAGCACCTCGATCCCCGTCCGCGCCCGCAGATCCTCGAGCGCCAGATGGCCGGTGCCGCCTTCGCCCCAGGACCCGAAACGCAGCGCGCCGGGCCGCGCCTTCGCATAGGCGATGAAATCCGCGAAGCTCCCGATGCCGAGGTTGTTCTGCACGATGATGCTCAGCGGCAGTACCGCCACGCCGCCGATCGGCGTGAACGCCGCGGCGTCATACGGCAGCGTGCGGTACAGATACGGGTTGATCACATGCGTATCGGCCGTCGCCATGATCATGGTGTAGCCATCCGGCGCGGCGCGGGAGACCCATTCCGTGCCCACCACGCCCGGCCCGCCGGCGCGGTTTTCCACCACCACGGGCTGGCCGAGTTCCGGCCGCATCTTCTCCGCCACCAGCCGCGCCGCGACATCAGTGAAGCCGCCCGGCGCCCAGGGCACCACCATCCGCAACGGCCGCACCGGGAAGGCGCCCTGCTGCGCCCGCGCCAGGCCCGGCGCAAGGGCCAGCCCCGCGCCGAGCAGCGCGGCGCGGCGGCCGATCACCCGCGTCTTGTCGATGCACGTCATCCCGGTGTCGCTCCTCGGCTGGTCAAGGTTCCGAAACCAGCATGCGCCGCCGCGCCGCGCCGGGGCCAGCGACGATTGTGCCTCAGAAGGACCCCCCATTCACCGACAACACTTCCCCGGTGATGAGATCCGCCAGTGGCGAGGCGAAGAACACCACGGCCTTCGCGATATCCTCCGGCGTGCCGAGCCGGCGCAGCGCGATGCGGGACATGAAGGCGCTGCGCTTTTCCTCCGAATAGCTCTCCCACCGCGCGAGCTTCACCGGGCTTGTCATCTGCAGGCCCGGCGCCACGCTGTTCACCGTGATCCCGTATGCCCCGGCATCCAGCGCGAGTTGCCGGGTGAAGCCGACCAGCGCGTGCTTCGCCGCGGCATAGCCATGCAGCCCGGACAGCGAGGCGCGCAGCCCGGCGCCGGAGGTGATGGTGATGATCCGCCCCCATTTCGCGCGCCGCATGCCCGGCAGCGCCGCGCGCGCCACGGCGAAGGCGGCGTGGATATTGGCGGCGAAGAGCCGGTCCCAATCCTCGAAGGAAAATTCGTCGATTGGCCGCAGCGGAATGCCGAGCGGCCCGCCGGCATTGTGCACGAGGATATCGATGGCGCGCCCGGCCTTCGCCTCCACCGCCCGCACCCAGGCCGCCGCCGCCTCCCGGTCCCCGAGATCGACCAGCGTGGTGGAGACCTTGGCCTCCGCTTCTGCCAGCGCCAGCGCCTCCGGCGCGATGTCGCAGCCGTGCACCTCCGCGCCCATGCCCGCGAAGGCGCTGGCGATGGCGCGGCCGAAGCCAGACCCGACGCCGGTGATCGCGACGCATCGCCCCTCGAAGCCGATCTGCATCCCCGTCATCCCTCCATCGAGGCCCCGAGCCTAGGCGTGATGCTCCCACGCTGAACAGAGCCCGGTTGACACGCAGGGGCCGAGGAATAGCCTCCGCGGCAACAAGCCCCCGCAGGTATCGTCCATGCCCAACGCCGTGCTGCAATCCATCCAGGGCGCGCGCCTGATGCGCGACATCGCGGAGGTCGCGCGCTGGACCAAGCTGGCCGGCACGCCGACCGAGCGCGAAAGCCTGCGCTATTTCGAGGCGGAATTGCAGGCGCTGGGCTTTCGAACGCGGGTCCTGCTGCATGACGCCTATATCAGCCTGCCCGGCGCGGCACGCATCGTGGTGGGGGGGCAGGAGATCCCCTGCATCACCCACTCCTTCTCCCGCTCCTCCCCGGCGGAGGGGCTGACGGCGGAGCTGCTGTATGTCGGCCGTGGCCACGCAGGCGATTACGCCGGGCGTGATGCGCGCGGCCGCATCGTGGTGGTGGAGGGCCTCGCCTCGCCCGAGACGAGCAAGCTGGCGACGGAAGCCGGCGCCGTCGGCCAGCTTCACATCAGCCCGAATGAGAAGCGCTACGAGGGCTGCGTCTCCCCGGTCTGGGGCAGCCCGACGCCGGAATTGCGGGACCGCCTGCCGAGCACCGTCATCACCAGCGTCACCGCCACGGATGGCAAGCCGCTGCGCGAGCGCCTCGCCACCGGCACGCTGCACGCGACGCTGTTCGCCGAGGTCGATACCGGCTGGCGCAAGACGCCGATCCTCGTCGCCGATTGCGACCGCCCTGGCGGCGGCGCGGAGGATCCCCTCGTCATCCTCTCCGGCCACCATGACACCTGGTACTACGGCGTGATGGACAATGGCGGCGCGAATGCGACGATGCTGGAGATCGCCCGGGTCGCCAGCGCCCATCGCGATGCGTGGCAGCGCGGCTTTCGCCTCTGCTTCTGGTCCGGCCATTCGCAGGGCCGCTATTCCGGGTCCGCCTGGTATGCGGATGAACATTGGGCGGAACTCGAACGCCGCTGCGTCGCGCATGTGAATGTGGATTCGACCGGCGGCATGAATGCGGTGGACCTCACCGGCACCGCGTCGATGTCCTCGCTGCATGCGCTGGCGCGGGAAGCGGTGGGCCAGCAGGCGGGGCAGGACTATGTCGGCAAGCGCCGCAGCCGCGCCGGCGATGACAGCTTCGGCGGCATCGGCGTGCCGTCGATGTTCGGCCCGGTCAGCGAACAGCCCAAGGGCGATTCGAACGGCCGCCGCAATCTCGGCTGGTGGTGGCATACGCCGGAAGACCTGGCCGACAAGATCGACGAGGCCAATCTGGTGCGGGACACGCGCGTCGTCGGCCACGCCGTCTGGCGCCTGCTGAGCGACGCGGTGCTGCCCATCGACCTCACCGCCGAATTGCGCGACCTGCGGGCCCAGCTTGCGCCGATGCTGGCCGCCGACCCGGCGCGCGCCCTCGCCGCCCCGATCGACCAGGCCGCGACGCGGATCGAGGCCCTGGTGACCCAGGCCAGCGCCGCCGCCGCCCCCGCCGCGCTCAACGAGGCGATCCGCCGCGCCTGCCGCGCCCTGGTGCCGGTGGACTACTCCTCCGGCGACCGCTTCGCCCATGAACCGGCCATGCCCGTGCCCGCCTGGCCCGCGATGGAGCCGCTGCGCCGCCTGATGCGCGCGACGGAGGATACGGCTTTCCACGCCGTCGCCGCGACGCGCGCCCGCAACCGCGTGCTGCACGCCCTGGCGGGGGTGGAAGCCGCCTTCCTGCCCCTGCTGAGGGACGCCCAGTGATGACCGGCACCCGCGAGGGCGCCATCGCCCGCGCCCGCACCGCCTTCGCCGGCGGCCAGTATCTCGATGCCCTGCGCCGGCTCGTTGCCGTGCCGACGGAAAGCCCGAACCCCGCCAAGGCCGATGAACTGCATCGCTACTGCGCGGAGACCATTCCCGCCCTCATCGCCGGGATGGGCTTCGAGGGCCGGGTCGTCGCCAACCCGCTGCCCGGCCGCGGCCCGGCGCTGATCGCCGAGCGGCGTGAGGGTGCTGGCCTGCCGACCATCCTCGTCTACGGCCATGGCGATGTCGTGCGCGGCATGGAAGGCCGCTGGGCCGGCGGGCTGGATCCCTGGTCCGTCACGGTGAAGGACGGCAAGTGGTTCGGCCGCGGCACCGCCGACAACAAGGGCCAGCACCTCATCGCCATCGAGGCGCTGCGCGCCGTGCTGCAGGAACGCGGCCGGCTCGGCTTCAATACCGTGCTGCTGATCGAGACCGGGGAGGAGATGGGCTCCCCGGGGCTGCGGGAGATCGTGCGCCACGAATGCGTGGCGTTGCGCCCCGATGTCTTCATCGGCCTCGATGGCCCGCGGCAGGCGACGACCATCCCGGAACTGCGCCTGGGCTGCCGGGGCGGCGTCGCCTTCGACCTGCGCGTCGCGCTGCGGGACCGGGCGCATCATTCCGGCCATTGGGGCGGGGTGCTGGCGGACCCCGGCGTGGTGCTCGCCCATGCGCTGTCGTCCATCATCGGCGGCGATGGGCGCATCCTGGTGGAGGGCTGGACGCCGAAAGCGATCCCGGACGCCGTGCGCCGCGCCTGCGCGAGCCTGGTCTTCGAGGACCTGCCCGGCCTGCCGACGCCCGATGCCTGGTGGGGCGAGCCCGGCCTGACCAAGGCGGAGCGCATCTTCGCCTGGACCAGCGCCGTGGTGCTGGCCGGCATCACCGGCATCCCCGATGCGCCCGCCAATGCCGTGCAGGCGGAAGCGCGGCTGCGCATGCAGGTGCGCCACACCGTCGATGTCGAAGGCCCCGCCATCATCCCGGCGCTGCGCCGCCACCTCGATGCACGCGGCCACGGCCATGTCGAGATCCTGCCGGTGCAGGAGCGGGAGATGTTCGCGGCGTCCCGCACCGATCCCGATGATCCCTGGATCGTGGCGCTGGCGGAAAGCCTGCGCCGCAGCACGGGCGTGGCGCCGAACCTCGTGCCCAATTCCTCCGGCGGCAATCCTTCCGCGATCTTCGCGGAGGAACTCGGCGTGCCCGTGACCTGGGTGCCGAACGGCCATGCCGGCAGCAACCAGCACGCCCCCGACGAGCACGCGCTGGAACCGCTGCTGCGGGAAGGCCTCGCCATCATGGCCGGCGTCTGGTGGGACATCGGCGAGGGGAAGCACCCCCCGGTGCGGTAGCATGCCTGCCCCCTCTCCCGCGAAGTGGGGGAGGGTTGGGGAGGGGGCCGCGCAGGTTTCAGCGCTTCACTCCTCTGGAGCGATGGGCAGCAGGATGCGCGAAGGCTTCCCCGCCTCGACGAACAGCGTGTTCACCGCGACGCGCATCCGCCGCCACTGGCCCTCTGGCTCCCCGGTCTGCGGGTTCAGGTCGTAATGCGGGAACTCGCTGGCGGCGATTTCCACGCGGATGCGATGCCCGGCCTTGAACAGGTTGGCGGTGGGGAACAGTTCCACCGTGACCGGCGCGGCAACGCCGGGCTCCATCGGCTTGGGGTGCGCGGGGTCGTCGCGATAGCGGCAGCGCAGGATGCCCTCGCACAGATTCATCGCGAAGCCCTGCGGCCAATCCAGCGACGCCGGATGCACATCCACCAGCTTCGCCGTGATGTCCGTATCCGACCCATCCGTCGCCACCCACAGCTCCGCCTTGACCGGCCCGATCACCTCCACATCCGCCACCAGCGGCGCCGTCTCGAACACCAGCACATCGGGGCGTGAGGCGAGCGGCAGATAGGGCGGGCGGCAGCCGAACATCTCCGGCCTTTCGCGCTGGTCCCGCGGCCCACCCGTGCAGACCGGCTCCATGGAGGTGATGGCGCCGCCGATGGTCGGCACGGGGTGGCGCGGGTCCGCCTGCCAGGAGAGCGGCGCGGCTGCGTCGGCCTGCACGGCTTCGGCAAGGCTGCCATCGCCATGCAGGTGAAACGGCGTGATGCGCGTGCCCGGCAGCGG
>CANJXD010000051.1 GCA_947478535.1 Acetobacteraceae bacterium | reverse complement strand
GGTGGCGCGGCTGAAGGCGCGCGGCATCGCCTGGTTCGCCACCGCCACAACGGTGGCGGAAGCACGGGAAGCGGCGGCGGCGGGGGCGGATGCGATCGTCGCGCAGGGCATGGAAGCCGGCGGGCATCGCGGCGCCTTCGAGGCCGGGCGCGTCGAGGCCGCGATGGTCGGCCTGTTCGCGCTGCTGCCGGCGGTGGTGGATGCGGTGGAGGTGCCGGTGGTGGCGACCGGCGGCATCGCCGATGCGCGGGGCGTCGCGGCGGCGCTGATGCTCGGGGCTTCGGCCGTGCAGATCGGCACCGGGTTCCTGCGCTGCCCTGAAGCGGCGCTGAACCCGGCCTGGGCGGCGGCGCTGGCCCGCACCCCGCCGGAAGCGACGATGGTGACGCGCGCCTTCAGCGGCCGCGCCGGGCGCGGCATCGCGACCGGATACGCCCGTGCCGCCGCCGCGCCGGACGCGCCGCCGCCCGCACCGTACCCCGTGCAGCGCGGGCTGACCCAGGTGATGCGGGATGCCGCGGCGGCGGTGGGCGATGTCGAGCGGATGCAAGCCTGGGCCGGGCAATCCGCCATGCTGGCGCGCGAGGAACCCGCTGCGGCCCTGGCGGCGCGGCTGTGGCGGGATGCGCGCGCTGCTTGGGGCTAGGCTGCCGCCAGCGCGGTCGTCTCTGCCGGGTCCCGCTGGTCCAGCCGGATGAAGCGCGCGCCGCGCCGGTGCAGGGCGAGCACGCCTGCCGCGACCCCGGCGCCGCTGGCGCGCTCGGGGTGGTTGATATGCGCGATGACGACATCGCCGGGCATTGCCAGGCGAAGCCGCGCCGCGACCGAGGCGGCGGGAAGGGAAGCCCCGCCATCCGCGTTGAGCGAATAGCCGGCGATGGCGAAGCCGGCCTCCCGGATCGCCGGCAGCGCCGCGGGACTATAGCGGGCGGTGGCGCCGCGTACCCATCGCGGCGCAGCGCCGCTGGCCTGCTCGATGGCCGCAGCGCCTTCCGTCACTTCCCGCCGCAGCCCATCGAGGTCCCCCACTCCGGGCAGACCGAAGACGCGGCCGCCGCCGAGCACCATCGGCAGGTGGCGGGCGCCATGATTGCCGAAGCCGAACAGGTCCGGATGCTCCCGCAGCCGCGCCATGGCGGCGGCGTTTCGGTGTAGCCAGAGGCCGGTCACGAAGATCGTCGCCGGGATGCGCGCCTCGATCAGCGCCTCGGCGATCCGCGCGTCGAAACCACCGCCGCAGGCATCGAGGGTGAGGGCGATGCCGTCGGGCGGCACGAGGCGCAGGCGCGGTTCCACCAGCGCATCGCCAACAGGGGTGGCAAAGGCTGGTGCGGCGTTCAGGCACGCCAGCGCGGCGAGAACGCCGCGGCGGGATGGGCAAGCCAGGCACATCGGGCGCAGTCTCCGGCAGCCATTGCGGCCGCGCCCCGGGTTATGCCCTATGATCCCGGCGTGACCAGGGGGGATCCATGGCGGAAGCAGGGCTGACCCTGGTGGTGGAGGACCCGCCGGGGCCGGAGACGCGGGGCGCGCTGGCGCAGGCGATCCATGCCTTCCATGGCGAGACGGTGGCCCCCGACCAGCGGCGGATCGCCTGGCTGCTGCGCGATGAGGCGGGGCGCCTTTCGGCCGGGCTGGTGGGCGTGCTGTCCTGGCGCTGGCTGTTCGTGGAGGCGCTGTGGGTGGACCAGGCCCGGCGCGGCCAAGGCCTTGGCGCGGGGCTGCTGGCGCGGGCAGAGGATGCGGCGCGGCGGGCCGGCTGCCATGGCGCCTGGCTGGATACCTTCCAGGCCAGCGGCTTCTACCGCGCCCAGGGCTACGAGGAATTCGGCTCGCTGGAAGACTACCCTCCCGGCCAGTCCCGCCACTTCCTGCGCAAGCGCCTGTAGCGGCGCGTCAGGTGCCTGCCGCGTCATCCCGCGTGTAGTGCTCGGGCCATCGTTGGCGGACCACGTCGCGGTTCGCGGCATAGCCGTAGCAGCTGTCGATCTTCACCGGGCGGCCCTTCGCATCCAGCCTGTCCGGCGCCTCGAAGCGCAGTTTCACGAGCGTCTGGAAGGCGGTGGTGGCGGCGGGGCCGAGCAGTTCCAGCAGATGCGTGCAGCCCAGCGGGCCGCCGAGCAACTCACGCGAACGGCGACTGAAGCCGCGGCCGATCCTCTCCCCCACCAGCTTCTGCATCTCTGCGGCGCCGCCGGTGCAGACGGGGAAGGGGGCGTGATCCGTGCTGGCCTGCACGGCGACGATCGTCAGGTCCCGGTCCACTGTCAGGCGCAGCCACATGTCGTGCACGGGCTTGTCCGCGCGTGCCAGGACGCCGTCGGGGCGCATCAGGTCGTAGTGGCGGCGATCGGTGACACGGGCGTCGATATCGAACAGTCCGTCCTCACGCTCATAGCCATCGCAGACGACCTGGCGCTGGTGCAGGTGGTGGCGTGGCGCCGGCTCCGGCAATGGCATCCTGCTTCCCTTCAAAATCGCCTGTTGGCGGATGCCGCCATCAGGGTGCCGCCTTCAGCACGGCGCGCGCGATGACCATGCGCTGCACTTCGGAGGAGCCTTCGCCGATGCGGAACAGCCGCATGTCGCGGAAGCTGCGCTCCACCACCGTGCCGCGCATCAGCCCCATGGCGCCATGGATCTGCACGGCGCGGTCGGTAACACGGCCGGCCATCTCGGAACAATGCAGCTTGCACATGCTGGCGGCGGCGGCGACATCCCGGCCGGCCTCATGCGCGCGGATCGTCTCATAGAGCAGGGCGCGGCCGGTCGCGACATCGACGGCGCTGTCGGCCAGCATCCACTGGATGGCTTGGCGGTCCGCCAGCGGCGCGCCGAAGGTCTTGCGGGCCTTGGCCTGGCTGGCCGCGAGTTCGAGCATCGCCTCCGCCGTGCCGAGGCAGATGCTGGCGACACTCAGCCGGCCATCCACCAGCGCCTCCAGCGCGAGGTTCATGCCCTGGCCGATGGTGCCCAGCACGGCGCTGTCGGGCAGGACGCAATCCTCCAGCATCACCTCGGAGACCGTCCAGGCCTCCGTGCCCATGGTGCGATCGACGCGGCCGACCTGCAGGCCCAGCGTGCCGCGATCGACGAGAAAGCCGGTGACGCCGCCGCGCCCGCGCTTCGCGGGGTCCGTGACGGCGAGGATGAGGAACAGATCCGCGACATCGGCATTGGAGATGAACTGCTTCCGCCCATTCAGCACCCAGCCACCCTCGCGCCTTTCGGCCCGCGTGCGGATGGCGCCGGCATCGGAGCCGGCCTCGGGTTCGCTGAGCGCGAAGGCGGTGCGGGATTCCCCGCGTGGCAGCGCCGGCAGGTAGCGCGCCTTCTGCGCCGCGCTGCCATGGCGCTGGATCGCCATCGGCGTCAGCCCGCTCGAACTCGCGACGAGCACGGGGAACATCGGGTGGCAGCGGGAGAGCTCCTCCTGCACCAGGCAATACTGCGCGATGCCGAGGCCGGCGCCGCCGAATTCCTCGGCCAGCCGGAGGCCGAGGATGCCCTGCTTCGCGAGCGCGGTGGTGAGGCCCGGCGGGTAGTCTCCGCCACGATCCATCGCCTCCGCGAAGGGGCGCAGCTCGCCCTGGATGAAGCGGCGCAGTTGTTGGCGCAGCTCCGCGAGCTCGGGACGGATTTCCATGGTCAGCATGCGCTGTCGTGTTCCCCCGCCGCTATGGCGCATCGTGGGGGCGAAGCATGCGGCGATGCGCCAGCACGGGTCAACCGCGTGTTGACCGCCGGGTAAGATCGCCGGAGGATCAGGCATCGAAGCCGACCGGGGGATGCGCGCGATGCAGGATTGGCCGGAGCTGACCTACCAGCAGGCGCTGGACCGCGCGGTGTCGCTGTGGGGCGCGCAGGAAGTGATGCTGGTGGAGGGGCGGCGCCTGACCTACGCGCAATTCGCCGGCGAGGTCGCGACCACGGCCGCCAATCTGCGCCGCCTCGGCATCAGGCGCGGGGACCATGTGGCGATCTGCATGGGCAATTGCGCGGAATGGACGATCGCCTTCTTCGCCGCGGCCAGCATCGGCGCCGTGACCGTGCCGGTGAATACGCGCTTCAAGGCGCCGGAGATGGAGTACTGCCTGCGGCAGAGCGACGCCGTCGCCATCCTGATGCAGGACCGATTCCTGGGGATCGATTTCGTCGCGATGCTGCGCACGATCTGCCCAGGCATCGATGGCGCGCTGCCCTCCGCGGGCCTGCCGAAGCTGCGGCTGGTTGTCGTGCAGGGCGCGGATGTTCCGCAGGCGGCGCTGCCGTGGAGTGTGCTGACGCGGGATGCCGCAGCGTTGGAGAACCTGGACCCACCGACGCCACGCGACCCCGTGCTGATGCAATACACCTCCGGCACCACCTCCTTCCCCAAGGGGGCGATGCTGTCGCATGACGGGATGCTGCGGGATGCCTGGCATGTCTCCCGCCGCCTCGGGCTGGAGCCGGGCTCGCGCTACTACAGCGCGCGGCCGCTCTATCATGTCGCGGGGACGACGCTGTCGCTGGTCGCCTCCATCGTCAGCGGCGCCTGCTACATCACCACGCCGCATTTCGACGTGGCGGAAGGGCTGCGATTGCTGGAGGAGGAACGCTGCACGCATTGTTCCGGAAACGACACGATATTCCTGATGATGATGGGGCATGCGGATTTCCCGAAGCGGCGCCTGAACCTGCGCGGCGGCATCGCGGCGGCGAGCACGGCGGTGCTGCAACAGCTCGTGGACCGGATGGGCATGGTCGGCGTCTGCTCGGGCTATGGGCTTTCCGAGGCTTCCCCCAATTGCGCCTGCGGTCCCTTTGACGATGACGCGACGGCGCGGCTCGATGGCTATGCGCAGCCGCTACCGGGGGTGGAGATCCGCATCCTCGACCCCGAGACGGGGCAGGAATGCCCGCCAGGCAGCAGCGGGGAGATCCTGGTGCGCGGCTGGAACATCATGCTCGGCTACTACGCCATGCCGGAGCAGACGGCGAAGGCGATCGATGCGGAGGGATGGCTGCATACCGGCGATCTCGGCGTGAAGGATGCGGCGGGGCGGCTGCGCTTCTCCGGCCGGCTGAAGGAGATGTTCCGCGTCGGTGGCGAGAATGTCGCCCCCGCCGAGGTGGAGGATGTGCTGCACACCCACCCCGCCATCGCCCAGGCGCAAGTGATCGGCGTGCCCGATCCACGGCTGCTGGAAGTGCCGGCGGCCTATGTCGTGCTGCGGCCCGGCGCGGTGGCGAGCGAGGCGGAGATCATCGCCTTCTGCAAGGAACGCTGCGCGAATTTCCGCGTGCCGCGCTATGTCCGCATGGTGGATGGATTCGAGGCGATTGGCATGACCGGGAGTTCGAAGGTGCAGAAATCCCGCCTGCGCGACTACGCGCTCGACGATCTCGGGCTGCGGGGCTGATCGCGTGGCGCGTCTCGGCGGCAGAATGCCCGCACCCTTTGACCGCACGCAGGATTATGACGCGCGGCGTGCCGTGATCCTCGCGGAAGCGGCGCGGCAGTTCAACCGGCAGGGCTTCACGCAATGCTCGATCGACGACATCGCGCAGGCCCTGAGCATCACGAAGCCGGCTGTCTACTACTACTTCGAGAACAAGCAGCACCTCCTGCTGGAATGCTACATGCACGCCTTCGATGTCGCCGATGCGGCCTTGGATGAGGCCACGGCGGAAGGCCGCACGGGGCTGGAGCGCATGGAGTTGTATGTGCGGCGCTACCTGCTGAACGGCATCACGCCGGACAGTCACATCGTGCCGCTGCGCGAACAGCGCGCTCTGCCGCCGGCGCTTCGCGCGAAGCTCGATCATCGGCGGCGGGCGCGGCGCGACCGTCTGCGGGCGCTGGTGGCGGAAGGCGTGGCGGATGGCTCGATCCGGCCCTGTGAGCCAAAGATCGTCGTCAGCGCCTGGGCGGGGGCCGTCGGCTGGATTCTCGAAAGCTACGACCCGCGCGGGCAACTCGAATTCGGCGCGGTGGCGGAACAGCTGATCGGGCTGCTGCTGCATGGCCTGGCCGCGCCGCAGGTGCCCGGCGCTATTCCATCTTGATGGCGTAGTCCCGGATGACGCGGGCCCAGAAGGCGGTTTCGCTGTCGAGGTAGCCGCCGAATTCCTGCGGCGTCATTGCCGCCGGGGCGGACCCGAAGGTGACCAGCCGCTGCGCCAGTGCCGGTTCTGCGAGTGCCCGCGCGATGGCGGAAGCCAGCCGTTCCGTGACGACGGCCGGCGTTTCCGGCGGTGCGACGATGCCGGACCAGCTGAGCCCGTTGACGCCGGGAAAGCCCTGTTCGGCGATGGTGGGCAAATCCGCCGCCGCGGGGTGGCGGTGTTCCCCCACCAGGCCGAGCACGCGCAGCCGGCCATCGCGCACCAGCGGCAATTGCACGAGAAGATCCGAGAACAATCCATCGACCTGCCCGCTCGCCACCGCGACCAGCGCCGGGCCGGCGCCGCCATAGGGAACGTGCAGGATATCGAGCCCCGTGGAACGCCGGAACAATTCGAGCCAGGCATGCGCGATGCTGCCCATGCCGTTGGAGGCGAGCTTCAGCGGCTCACCGCGCCCGCGCACCCAGGCCACGAGCTCCGGCACGCTGCGTGCGGGAACCTGGGCGTTGATCGCGAGCGCGGAGCCGCTGACGACGACGCGGGTGACGGGGGCGAAGCGGCGGGGATCATAGGGCAAATTCGCTTCGAGGTTCGGCGTGATGCAGAAGGTGGAGACGGCGCCGAACAGCAGCATGCTGCCATCCGCCGGGGCGCGGGCGACCAATTGCCCCGCGACGACACCGTTCCCGCCAGGGCGGTTGTCGATGATGAAGCTGCCGCCGAGATCCTGGCCCAGCCGTTCCGCGAGCAGCCGGCCGATCAGGTCGATCGGCCCGCCGGCGGCGAAGGGGATAACGATGCGCGTCGTCGCGGGGCGCGCCGGCTGCGCGACCGCGCCGCGCCCGAGGGTGAGGGACGCACCGCCGGCCAGCAGGCCGCGCGCCAAGGTTCTCCGGTGCATCGCTCGTCTCCTCCAACCCGTGTTCTCGTTGGCCCGAAGCATGGCTTACCCCGGGGTAAGACGTCAAACGCGTCAGGCGGCGGCGAGGGTGTGCCGGACGAATTCCGGGTCCATCACCTTGTTGGCCATCACCTGGCAGCGCTTCATCAGGCGGTATTCATCGGGCCGGTAGTCCGGCACGGCATAGTGCCAGCTGCCGATATGGTCCCACAGCAGCAGGTCGTTTTCCTGCCAGCGATGGATGTAGCGGTAGCGTGGCTTCAGGATGTGTTCGAACAACTGCGCGAGGATGCGGTCGCTCTCGCCGCGATCCATGCCGTCGATGAAGTCGGTGAAGCCGGGATTGACGTAGAGCACCTTCCGCCCGGTGATGGGATGCGTGAGGAAGACGGGATGCTGCACGGGCGGGCGCTTGGCGCGCTGTTCCGGGCTCAGTGGCGGGCGCTGGCTGCCCTTGTCGCGGCGCATATGCTCCCAGTACTTGTTGAGGTCATGCGTCGCGGTGGCGGTGGCGAGGCGGGCCTTCAGCGCGGGGTCCAACTCGTCATAGGCCAGGACGGTGTTGCGGAATTCGGTGGCGCCGAGCACCTGGCCATCCCGCACCGGCACCTTGTAGGCGACGAGCGCGTTCACGAAGCCGGGGATGCGGTTGTAGGTCATGTCCGTATGCCAGTCCTGGCCGGCATCGGGGATGCCGATATTCTTCCCGTCCTGCTTCACATTGGACAGGATGGAGACCTCCGGGATGCCGGGTTCATGCGCGCCGAGGCCGCTCGAGACCTGGAGATCGCCGAAGCGGGCGGAGAAGTCCCGCAGCGTCGGCGCATCCAGCAACTGGCCTGGAAAGCGCAGCACGCCGTAGTCACCGAGTGCGCGGAAGATCCGGGCAAAATCGGCGTCGGCGACGGGCTGCGTCAGGTCGATGCCGGATACGGTGGCTCCCAGCACTTCGCCGGGATTGGGTGTGAAGGTCAGCATGGCGGTGTCTTTCGCCTTTCTCTTGTCAAAGCGTCACGGGCGTCAAAGCATCACGGGGTCGCGCGCATTGCGCAGCGAGGGCACGAGCAGGTCGGGGCCGATATCGGCGATTGTCGGGCATCCCGTCTGCGCCAGCACCGTCAGCATCTCCTTCCGGATGATGCCGAGGACATGCGCCGCGCCATCCGCGCCGGCGAGCGCGGTGCCATAGAGGCCAGGCCGGCCCATCAGCACGCCCTGCGCGCCACGCGCCAGCGCCTTCACGACATCACCGCCGCGCCGCACGCCGCCATCCATCAGCACCGTGCCACGGTGGCCGACGGCGTCCGCGATGGCAGGCAGGGCATCGATCGGCGCGATGGCGCTGTCGAGGCACCGCCCGCCATGGTTGGAGACGACAACGCCATCGGCGCCGCATTCGATGGCGCGCAAGGCATCCTCCGGCCGCAATATGCCCTTCACCAGCAACTGGCGCGGCCAGCGGCGGCGAAGCTCGCGGATGTCATCCCAGCTGAGATTGTCGCTGCGGGTGGAGGGCAGGTTCTCCGCCCCCTTGGTGATGCGCAGCTTCGTCTCGCCGGGCTGGTTCTCATACCGCGGCATGCCTGTCGTCATGAGGTACCGGCCCATCACGCCCATCAGCCAGCGCGGATGCAGCGCGATGTCGAGCATCGCGCGCGGACCGGGGTTGAAGGGCAGGGAGAAGCCGTTCTTCCGGTTGTATTCGCGGTTTGGCGCCACGGGCACATCCACCGTCACCAGCAGCGCCTGGAAGCCCGCCTTTTCCGCGCGATCCACCAGGGCGTAGGACAGCGCGCGATCAGCCCAGACGTACAACTGGAACCACAGCGTGCCGCCCGCCTTCTCGGCGATGTCCTCGATCGAGGTCATCGACCGCGTGGCCAGCGTGAAGGGTACGCCGGCCTTGGCCGCGCCGCGCGCGAGTTCGAGTTCGCCCTGAACCCAGACGAGCCCCGCCGCACCGGTCGGCGCGATGGCGACGGGCATCGTCACGGCGCTGCCGAGCAGCGTGGTGTCCGTGCTGCGACGGGAGACATCGACGAGCGCACGGGTGCGCAGCTTCAGGCGGCGGAAGGCTTCCCTGTTCTCCCGCACCGCCTCGTCATCCTCGGCGCCGCGATCGATGAATTCGAAGATGCCGCGGGGCAGGCGCTGGCGCGCGAGGTCCCGTACATCCTCGATGTTGAGCGCCTGGTCGAGACTCATGCTGAGCACCTCAGAGCTGGATATTCGCGGCGCGGCCGACTTCGGTCCATTTCGCGATCTCCGCCACCAGAAAGCGCCGGAAGGCCACGGGGTCCAGAGGCGCCGGCGTCAGCCCCGTCTCCACGAGCTTGGCGGCGATGCCGGGATCGCGCAGCGCGGAGGCGAGGGCGCGATAGAGACGGTCCCGTCGATCATCGGCGAGCCCGGCGGGGCCGAACAGAGCGAACCAGGAATTCGCCACGACATCGGCCGCGCCCTGTTCCAGCGCGGTCGGCACATCCGGCGCCTGGGGCTGGCGGTCCTCGGAGGTGACGGCGAGAGCGCGCAGACGTCCCGCCTGCACATGCGGCAGGATGGCGACGGTGTAGATCAGCATCGGCACATGGCCGCCGACCACGTCATTCACCGCCTGGCCCTGGTTGGCGTAGGGCACATGCACGAGGTTCGCGCCGGTACGCAGCTTCAGCATCTCGCCCGCCAGGTGGTTCGACCCGCCGATGCCGCCCGATCCGTAGGAGACGCCGCCGGGCAGCGTCTTCGAATACGCCACCAGTTCCTGCAGCGTCCGCGCGGGCACGGAGGGATGCACGACGATGAAGTTGGTGGAGGTGCAGGCCAGGCCGATCGGCGTGAAATCCCGCATCACCTCGTAAGGCATGTCCTTCCGCAGCGCCGGCGCGATGGCGTGGGAGGAGACGGCGGCCATGGCCAGCGTATGCCCATCCGCCGGCGCGCGCACCACGGCCTCGCTGCCCAGCACCCCGGCGGCGCCGGCGCGGTTGTCGATGGTGATGGGCTGGCCGAGATCCTCCGCCATGCGGGGCGAGAGGTGGCGCATCATGATGTCCGTCGCCGACCCCGCGGCGAAGGGCACGACGACGCGGATCGGGCGCGTCGGGAAGGCGGTGCTCTGGGCCGCCGCCACCCGCGGCAGACCCGCGAGCGCGGCGAGGCCGCCGACAGAAGCGAGGGCGATATCCCGCCCAAGATGGCGGCGCGTGCGCGCGATGCCGGTCATGTTTCACTCCCCTGGGATTTGTCCCGAGACTAGGCAGCATCGCAGATGCAGGGAAGTGACGATCTGTGATAGGTTGATCCGGTTTTTGCATGAGGCGGGCGGTGAAACTGCAACAGCTGCGCTCGGCGCGGGAAGTCATCAGCCAGGGCTTCAACCTGACCCGCGCGGCCGAACGGCTCAACGCCTCCCAGCCCGGGGTGACGCGCCACCTGCAGGAGTTGGAGCGCGAGCTCGGCGTCGTGCTGTTCATCCGCAACGGCCGGCGGATCGGCGGGCTGACGGCGGCGGGGCGCACGCTGATGCCGGTGGTGACGCGGGTGCTGAACGGCGTCGATGACCTGCAACGCGTGGCGCGGGACCTCGGTGCCGGTGCGGCGGGGGAGGTGACGGTCGCCACCATCCACACCCATGCGCGCTACTATCTGCCCCGCGTGATCGAGCGCTTCGTGAGGGACCATCCGCAGGTGCGGTTGCGCATGCGTCAGGGCACGCGCGCTGAAGTCGCGGCCTGGGTGAGCCGGGGTGAGGCGGATTTTTCTGTTGCTTCCGCCCCCGCCGAACCCTTTCCGGACCTGGTATTTCACCCCTGCTACACCGTGCAGCGGGTGGTGCTGACCAGGCCTGGGCATCCGCTGGCGAAGCTGCGACGCATCGGCTTCGAGGATATCGCGCGTTGGCCGATCATCACCTATGACCACGCCGCCGGAGCCTGGGCGGAGATCGAGCGCGGCTTCGTCAGCCGGGGGCTTTCCGCGAATGTGGTGCTCAGCGCCATCGATGCGGATCTGATGAAGACCTATGTGCGGTCCGGCCTCGGTGTCGGCATCGTCGCGGATGTCGCCTATGACGCGGAACAGGATCGCGACCTGCATGCGATCGATGGGCGCCACCTGTTCCCGGCGACCTCGGTGCATATCGGCATGCGGCGTGGCGATGTGCTGCCGCCGGCGGCGAAGCCATAGCCAAAACGAATAGCTGCTATTATACGGGGGCATGGACGCGCCACCCCTGCTCCTCCGCTAGGGTATCGCCATGAACACCGCGCCGACCGCCGCCGCTCGCCTGATCGATTTCCTGGCCGCCCAGGGAATCGACCGCGCCTTCTGCGTGCCTGGCGAAAGCTACCTGGCGCTGCTGGATGCGCTGCACGCCCATCCCGGGATGGATCTGGTGACGGCGCGGCAGGAAGGCGGCGCGGGCTTCATGGCGGTGGCGGATGCGAAGCTCACGGGGCGCCCGGGCGTCGTGCTCGTCTCTCGCGGGCCGGGGGCGTGCAACGCCGCGATTGCCGTGCATACGGCGGAACAGGATGCGGTGCCGCTGATCCTGCTGGTGGGGCAGGTGGATCGCGCTTCGCTGCGCCGCAACGCCTTCCAGGAAATCGACTACCAGTCCATGTTCCGCGGTATCGCGAAATGGATCGGCGAGGCGACGGAGCCTGAGCAGGTGCCGGAATTGATCGCGCGCGCCTATGCCGCCGCGATGTCCGGGGTGCCGGGCCCTGTCGTGCTCAGCCTGCCGGAAGATGTGCTCGAAGCGCCCTGCGCCGCGCCGCCAGTGGCCGCCACGCTGCCGCGTGCGGTGGCCCCGGCGCCGGAGGATGTAGCGGCCCTGGCGGCGCTGATGCGGAGTGCGGCGCGGCCCATCCTGCTCGCGGGGCATGGGCTGGAAGCGGCAGGCGGCCGCGCGGCGCTGGTCGCCTTCGCGGAGGCCTGGCGCCTGCCTGTCGCCGTCAGTTTCCGGCGGCAGGATCTGTTTCCGAATGACCATGCGCTCTATGCCGGCGATCTTGGCCTGCGGAACCCCGATGCGCAGCGGCAAGCGTTTGCGGAAGCTGATCTCGTCGTCGCCCTTGGCACGCGGTTGACGGATATCACGACGCAGGGCTGGACCTGGCCGGCGCCGGGGCAGCGGCTCGTGCATGTCTGCGCCGATCCGCGGTTTCTCGGCTGGCAGTTTCCCGCAGACCTCGCCATCGCCGCCGATGCGCGGGCGACGCTCGCCGCGCTCGCCGGCGAGGCGCCCGGCGCGCCGACGTCGCGGGATGCGTGGAATGCACGCTTGCGCGCGCTGCATGTCGCGGATTGCGCGGTGGCGGTGCGGGAGTGGCCGGATGGCATCGCCTTCGCGGAAGTCGCCAAGCTGGTGGAGGAAGTGGCCGCGCCGGACGCCATCGTCACGCTCGATGCCGGCACCTTCGGCGCGCCCTTCTATCGCAAGGTGGCGTGGCGCGCGGGGCAGCGGCTGCTGGCGCCGGTGTCCGGCGCGATGGGCTTCGGCATGCCGGCGGCCGTCGCCGCCGCACTGCGTTGCCCGGGACGGCCGGTGATCTGCGCGCTCGGCGATGGCGGCGCCTTGATGACGGGTGGCGAGATTGCCGTCGCCATGGCGCGCGGGGCGCCAATAAAAATGCTGCTGTCGGACAATGGCAGCTACGCCTCGATCCGCATCCATCAGGAGAAGCTCTATCCCGGCCATGTCAGCGGGACGACGCTGACGAACCCGGATTTCTGCCAGTGGGCCGCGGCCTTCGGCCTGCCGGTGCTGCGCGTGCAGACGCGGGACGATCTGCCGAAGCTGGCTGAGGCATTGCGCGCGCCGGGGCCGCTGGCCGCCATCATCCATACCTCGCTGCAGGCGGTGCTGCCGAAGCGGGGCTGAGTTGCTACGCCCACGCCGGGGCGAGAACACGGCGCAATGGCCTCACAAGAGGCCCGAGAAGGAGGAGGAACGCATGACGCGCTTGTTTCGTCGCCAGTTGCTGCCGCTCGCGGCGGGGCTGGTCGGAACCGCAACGGCGGTGGGGGCGCAGACGCGCTATCCCGTCAGGCCCATCCGCATGGTCGTGCCCTTCCCGCCGGGTTCGGCGACGGACACCATGATGCGCGTGCTCGGCCCGCGCATGGCGCAGCCGCTGGGCCAGCCCATCGTGGTGGATAATCGCTCCGGCGCCGGTGGCGTGACGGGCAGCGAAGTGATCGCGCGGGCGCCGAAGGATGGTTATTCGCTGCTCATGGCCGCGGCATCGTCGCACGGCATCCTGCCGGCGATGCGGCGGGATATGCCCTATGACGCGGTGCGGGATTTCACGCCGATCGGGCTGGCCTGCACTTCCACGAATTTCATCGTCGTCCATCCCTCCCTGCCTGTGCACAACCTGCAGGAGCTGATCGCCTATTCGAAGGCGCAGCCGCAGGGGCTTTCCTTCGCCGCGGGCAGTCGCGGCAGCTCGAACGGCCTGGCGGGGGAGATGCTGGCGCTGCGCACCGGCGCGAAGCTCACGCATATTCCCTACAACAATATCGGCCAGGGTGTGACGGATGTGGTGGCTGGGCATATCCCCGTGCTGATCTACACCGTCGCCATCCTGCCGCATGTGCAGACGGGCCGGCTGCGCGCCATCGCCGTCACCTCCGCGAACCGGCAGATCCAGGCACCGGATGTGCCGACCGCGGTGGAGCAGGGCGCGGAAGGCGTGATCGCCGATAGCTGGTTTGGCCTGTTCGGCCCCGCCGGCATTCCGGACGAGGTGCGCGACCGCGTCGGCGAGGCGCTGGCCGAGGCGCTGGCCGATAGCGACATTTCCACGCGTCTGGTCAATCAGGGCCTTGCGCCACGCCACCTGGCGCCGGAGGCGTTCCGGGCCTTCGTGCAGGCGGAGATCGCGAAATGGGCGGAGGTCTCACGCGCTTCCGGCCTCACGCTCGAAGGGGGTTAGTGGGATGAAGCTCGGGACTTTCGCGGTGGCGACACCGGTGGGGGAGGTGCGGCGCATCGGCGTCGCGCATGAAGGCGGCGTAATCGACGCGACGGCGGCGCGCGTCGCGCTGCTGGAACGCAACCTGCCACGCGCGGCGGCGGAACGTGTGGGTGCGGCGCAGGTACCGCCGGACATGGTGCAGATCCTCGCCATGGGTGACACCGGCATGGACTGGGTGAGGGAGGCGGTGGAGGCCGCGAAGCGCGACCGTCGCCGCGCCACCGGGGGTGGCCAGCAGCTGCGCTACGCGATCGAGGAGATCACGCTGCTGGCGCCGGTGCCGCGCCCGCCGGGGGTGGCGAATTTCAGTTGCTGGCCGGCGCATGGCAAGGCGGGGGCGGATCGCGGATCGGTGCTGAAGCCGGCGGAGGAAGGCAGCGGCATCCTGCCGTATTGGAAGGGCAATCCCGACAGCTATGTCGGCATCGGCCATGTGCTGCGCCCGCCTTCCTATGCCGAGACGATCGATGTGGAGTGTGAGTTCGTCGCCATCGTCGGCACCGGCGGCCGCAACCTCTCACGCGAAGCGGCGAAGCGGGCGATCGCGGGCTACACGATCGTGAACGATACCAGCGCCCGCCAGCGGCAGATGCTGGAGATGAAGTCCGGCCGCGGCCCCGCCAAGGGCAAGGATTTCGACGGCGGCAATGTGATGGGGCCTTGGATCGTCACGCCCGACGAGTTGGGCGATGTGCGGGACCAGCGGCTGTCGCTGGTGGTGAACGGGCAGGAGATGTCGTCCTGCTCCACCGCCGAGATGAGTTGGGATTTCGAGGAAATGCTCGCCTATCTCTCGCTGGAGCAGACCATCCATCCCGGCCATGTCATCAGCGCCGGCTGCTACCACCGGGGCTGCGGGCTCGACCTCGGGCTTACCTTCAAGCCGGGTGACCTGATCGAGCTCCGCATCAGCGGCATCGGCGCGCTGGTGAACCCCGTGGGGGATCGCGCGGCCTAACGCGCGATACGCACTTCCAGGGGATAGGAGGGATCATTGTAGCCGGGCGTCGAGGGATGCCCGGCCGGGATCAGGCTATCCACCAGCGCCTCATCTTCCGCCGTGAAGCGGTAGGCCAGCGCGCCGACATAATCCTCCCACTGTTCCATCGTGCGCGGGCCGGCGACGGCGCCGGTGATGAGGCGGTTGTTCAGCACCCAGGCGAGCGCGAATTGCCCCGGCGTGATGCCGCGCGCGGCCGCGTGCTTCGCCAGGGTTTCCACGATCACCAGGGATTCCGGGCGCCATTCGGTTTCCATCATCCGCTTGTCGCGGCGGCCGGCGCGGCTTTCCTCGGGGGGAGCGACATTGACTCGGTACTTCCCCGTCAGCACGCCGCGCGCCAGGGGCGAATACGGGAAGACGCCGAGGCCGAAATGCCCGCAGGCCGGCAGGTGTTCCACCTCCGGCATCCGGTTCAGCGCGTTGTAGTAGGGCTGGCTGATGACCGGGCGATCGATGCCGATTTCGTCGCAGATGCGGCAGATCTCCGCCACGCGCCAAGCTCGGTGGTTGGAAACACCGAAGTGGCGGATCTTGCCGGCGCGGATCAGGTCCGCCAGCGCGCGCACCGTTTCCTCCAGCGGCGTGTCGTGATCCTCCTTGTGCAGATAGAGGATGTCGATGGTCTCGACGCCGAGGCGCTTGAGGCTGGCCTCCACCGCGAGGAAGGCGTGGCGGCGGGACAGGCCGCGGTCATTCGGCCCCTTGCCCATCGGATTGGCCATCTTCGTCGCCAGCACCCACCAGTCCCGATGGGCGGCGATGCCGCGGCCGACCACTTCTTCCGACACCCCGCCGATATAGGTGTTGGCGGTGTCGATGAAGTTGATGCCCTGTTCCTTCGCGCGGGCGATGATGGCGTGGCTGTCGGGTTCCGTCGTGCGGTCCCCGAACAGCATCGTGCCGAGGCAGAGCGGCGAGACCTTGAGGCCGGATCGGCCGAGCTTGCGGTATTCCATGGTCGTCGCTCCCTAGATGGCCCTGGCGGCCGCTTCGCCTTCGCGGATGGCAGCATCGGCCCGGCGCGGGGCCAGCGCATCACCGATCAGCCGCAGATCGAGCCCCTGCGCGCGGCGCGGCGCGAGGGCGTGGAACAGACCATCCTGCGCTTCCGCGCCGAGCGCCAGCACCACCGTGTCAATGCCTTCGCGCACCTGTTCCTCATTGGTGTAGAGATCGCGCAGCCGCACGCTGTTGCCCTCGATAGCCACGAGTTCGAGGTCGGTGGAAAAGCGCATGCCCATGCGGCGCAGCATGCCATAGGTCTTGCCCCAGTCGCGGCTGCCGGCGAGGTCCGGCGCGGGCTGGCCGAGCCAAGTGACGAATTCGACCTCGGCACCCTGGCTCGCCAGGTACTCGGCGGTGACGACGGCCTGGCGGCCACCGAGCCCATCATAGATCAGCGCGCGCTTGCCCGGCTGCACGCGTTCGCGCAGCGCGTCCATGTAGGACAGCACATTGGGCTGATCCGTCCCCGGCACCGCGGCGGCGTTCCACTTCTCCGGGCGCAGCGGCGTCCAGCCATGCGTCAGGCCGCGCGATCCCGTGGCGACGACGATGGCCTCGTAGCCATCGGCAAGCAGCATGTCTTCCGTCGCCACGGTCTGCAGGCGGATATCGACGCCAGCCTTCACCACCTGGCGTTCCAGCCATTCGGCGATGCCGAGCAGTTCCGTGCGGGACGGCGCGCGGGACCACAGGCGGATCTGGCCGCCGAGTTCGTGACCACGTTCGAACAGCGTCACCGCATGGCCCCGCTGCGCCGCCGTGAGTGCGGCGCGCAGCCCACCGGGGCCGCCTCCGACCACGGCGACCTTCTTCGGCCGATCCGTCTTCTTCAAGGTGCCCGCGCCGAGTTCGCGTTCATGCCCGGCGGCGGGGTTATGGATGCAGGCGATGGGGGCCTGCGCGAAGATCGAGGTCATGCACCAATTCGCGCCGACGCAGGGCCGGATTTCCTCCGGCTCCGCACGCGCGGCCTTGGCCACCCATTCAGGGTCCGCGATCAACGCGCGCGCCATGGCGACGAAGTCGCAATCCCCGGCGGCCAGGTGCTTCTCCGCTTCCGCCGGCGTGACGATGCGGCCGACGCCAACCACGGGGATGCCATTCGCCGCCGCGCGCACCTGGCGCGTCGCCTCCATCTGGAAGCCATGCGCTTGCGGCGAGGTCGGGTAGATCAGCATGCGGTTGAGGTAGGTGCCGTGGCTGCAGGAGACGTAGTCGATCAGGCCCGATGCCGTCATCCGCCCGGCGATTTCCGCCCAATCCGCCGGGCGCAGCCCGCCGTCATGGCCATCATCGCTATTGATGCGGACGCCGACGATCATCTCGCTTCCGCATTCCTCGCGCGTCGCCTGGATGATTTCCATCACCAGGCGCAAGCGGTTTTCCAGGCTGCCGCCGAAGGCATCGTCGCGATGGTTCGTGGCGGGCGAGAGGAACTGGTTGAGCAGGTAGCCATGCGCCATGGAGTGCACCTCCACGCCATCGAGCCCGCCGCTGCGGGCGTGCCGCGCCGTCAGCCGGTAGCCTTCGCGGATGGCGTCGATATCCGCCACAGTCATCACATGCGGCATCTCCCGGTATACGGCGCAGGGCACGGCCGAGGGCGCCCAGACGGGATGGCCTGATGCGACGCTGTTGGTCTCCCGCCCGCGATGCCAGGGCTGGGCGAGCAGGAGCGATCCGTGTTCATGCACAGCGGCCGCGATCTTCTGGTATTGCGGCACCATGCGCGGGTCGAAGGACAGCGCCTTGCCGCGATAGGGCAGGGACGTCTCGTGCACCGCCATGCATTCCATGGTGATGACGGCGACGCCATGCTTCGCGCGTTCGGCGTAGTAGGCAACGTGTTCGTCGGTGAAGATGTGGTCCTTCACCAGCAGCGTCGCATGCGCGCTCATCCACGTTCGGTTGCGCGCCACTTTCGGGCCGATCCGCATGGGGCTGAACAGAGTCGGAAAGGGTGTGGCGCGGGCGTCTTGCATGGTGTTCTGCTTCCTGGATAGAGGGAGCCTTGCCACCGCATCGAGGCGCGTCAAGACTGCCTGGCAAAAGGGAAGCGACGAGGAGCCCGAAACTATGGCGGAGCACGATGTCGATTGGGTGGTCGTCGGAACCGGGGCGGCCGGGGTGGCGGCAGCGCTGGCCGGTGTGATGCGCGGCATGCGCGTGCTGGTGGTCGAGAAGTCCGAGCGTCTGGGCGGGGCGACGGCGTCCTCGCTCGGCGGGCTCTGGGTGCCCGAGAACCACCTGATGCCAGAATCGGGACTCTCCGATGATCTGGACGCGGCACGGCGTTACATGCGCTTCCTCGGCGGTGGCTATGCGCTGGCGCCGATGATGGAGGCGTATCTGCAATCCTCCCGCGTCGCGCTGCTGGATTTCGCGCGTGCCGGCGTGCCGTTTCGTCTGTTGCGCGGCCTGCCGGACCACTACTTCCCGCAGGCCGACGGCTCCTCCGGCGAT